>JBLIKS010000056.1:0-12304 GCA_047635555.1 Candidatus Azotimanducaceae bacterium | reverse complement strand
TGCTGCGTCCGTCGACGTCGCTCAAGCTTTCGTTCCGACTTCCTCCGACTGCTGATCCAAAGGCAGCAGCAGCAGCGATCACCGCGGCGTTGGAAGCCGATCCGCCGTACGGTGCGCGTGTTTCGTTCTCGAACGTCGACGGGGCTCCCGGCTGGGACGCACCCGCAACCGCGCCTTGGCTGGCAGACGCGCTGGATGCTGCCTCGATCGCAGCATTCGGGCAGCCAGCACGCAACTTTGGCGAGGGTGGGTCGATCCCATTCATGGGGATGCTCGGCGAAAAGTTTCCGAAAGCACAATTCGTGATCACCGGTGTGCTCGGGCCGGATGCCAATGCTCATGGCCCCAATGAATACTTGCACGTCCCGACGGCCCGCAGGCTGACAATGGCTGTGGCGCACATCCTGTCGGCGCACGCAGCCAGATAGTTGCGAAAGGGGCCTGACCCCATTCGCAACTCTGGTCGTGCTGTGGTCAGCTGCGCGGCCAGAGACCGTGAACGGTCCAGCCATCATCAGCGAAGCCGACTGCCTCGGCGACGTGAGCGCTTGCAAGGTTGCTCGATTCGTGCAGGTACGTCGGAATCGCACCGTCGTCGAGCACCCAGCGTGCCGCAGTTGCGACCAGACGTCGAGCGAAGCCTCTGCCCCGGGCTTCTACTTCGGTGACCACGGAGAGTTCGTAGCCGTAGCGGTCATGGATCTTGATGCCCACGGACGCAATCACCTCACCCGCATTGTTTCGGGCGACGAGACGAGGGCCATTGAATGGAGCGAGCCAGGGCGGGAGGTCGGAGGTTTGTGTGGTGACCCACTCTCCGAGGGCTTCGATTGTCGGGTCGACAGCTGTTGTCGATCGGAACACGCCGGCGCCGAAGCGAGCCGGGCCAGTGCCGAGGATCGCGCCAAGTTCGTCTCCGAGCCCAGCACGGTCAGGCCCGTCCGATAGCGCTGCAGCTACGGCGTCGACCTGGAGTGGCGGGACGGCGATGATCGTCGCCCGCCCGTTTCCAACACCGAGCAGCTTGCGAATCGAGCCGTCCCAGGTGGGCTGCAGCCGGGCCGGGTCGCCGACCACAGTGATGCCGTGGGCCAGTGGCGGCCACTGGCCCACCCATTCCGTCAGGTGGAGACCCAGTCGTTGCTCAACAGCGGGGTATGCATCGGCCATGCTTGGCAACGTAACTGGCGCGCTGCGGACTTTGAGCAGACTTTGAGCGGACTTTGAGCAGACCGGTTGAGCGCTGCTCGATTTGGGTATGGTCGGGCCATGACCCGCACCTCCCGCCACGTCAATCTTGCCTCCCGCCCGAATGGCGCTCCGGTGCCTGAGAACTTCGAAGTTGCGGAATCGCCAGTCCGGGAACTCCAAGACGGTGAGGTCATGATTGCCAACCGTTTCATGTCTGTCGACCCGTACATGCGGGGCCGCATGAATGACGTCAAGTCGTACGTGCCGCCGTTTCAGATCGGTCAGCCCCTCGAAGGCGGTGCCGTGGGCGAAGTCATCGAATCGAAGTCGGGCACAGTTCCGGTCGGAAGCCAGGTTGTACACAATCTCGGCTGGCGTGAGATTGCCATTGTCCAAGGCTCGGCTGTCCAGCCGGCCGCGGTGATCGATGGGGTCTCGCTGTCGGCGAACCTCGGCGTCCTCGGCATGCCGGGAATGACTGCCTACGCCGGGCTGCTCGACGTTGCGTCGTTCAAAGAAGGCGACGCTGTATTCGTGTCCGGTGCAGCCGGAGCTGTTGGCTCACTCGTTGGACAACTCGCGAAGCTGAAGGGTGCCTCACGTGTCATTGGTTCGGCAGGCTCCGACGACAAGGTTGCGTGGCTGACCGACGTACTCGGCTACGACTCGGCTTTCAATTACAAGTCCGGTCCTGTCGCCAAGCAGTTGTTCGCAGCGGCACCTGACGGCATCGATGTCTACTTCGACAACGTTGGCGGCGAGCACCTGCAGGCAGCGATACACGCCCTGAACCCGATGGGTCGCGTCGCGCTGTGCGGAGCGATCTCGGCATACAACAACACCGAGCCGGCACCGGGCCCGAACAACATGTCGCTGGCAATCGGCAAACGATTGAATCTGCGTGGCTTCATCGTGAGCGATCACTGGGACATGATGCAGGACTTCATCACCGAGGTCGGCGGGTGGCTTGCTGATGGCACGATCAAGCATGACGAAACGGTTATCGAAGGCATCGAGAATGCTGGCGAAGCGTTTATTGGGCTCCTCGCTGGTGCCAATACCGGCAAGATGGTCGTCAAGATCTGACGCTCGGGCTGCGCTGATCAGCGCTTGAAGACCTCTCGAGCGAGGTTGATACCGCGCATGTCGCCAAGCAGTCCCTCATCCATCCGGTTCATGACGTAGGCGAAGCTGATCTTGCGGTCGATGTCGACGATGATCGACGAGCCGCCCCAACCGCCCCAGTAGGCGTAGTTGCCCTCTGGAAGGTACGGGACTGCTTCGGAGTGCAGGGCGTAGCCCATCCCGAATCGGACCGGGAGGCCGAGCACTTGGTCGACACCGTGGGCCTGTTCTTCGAAGATCATCTGAATCGTGTCGGCAGACAGGAGCGAGACCCCGTCGACGGTGCCACCGTTGGCAACGATGGCCTGTACGCGAGCAACCGAGCGGGCGTTGCCGTGGCCGTTGGCTGCGCCGATGCAGGCCTGGCGCCACTCGGGCGTCCACGCCGTTTCGGCGCCCGGTGCGGGGCCGGTGAAGGTCTTGATCAGCACACCGTTGGGGTCGAGTGCTGCGAGGTCGAAATCAAGCGGCGGCGGCGGAATCACATTCGACACCCGGTCGAATTCGGCCGGGTCGAGCCCGATGTGAAAGTCGGCGCCGAGGGGCCGTGCTACTTCCTGGGCGAAGAAGTCGCCGAGCATGCGGCCGTCGATGCGGCGGATGACTTCGCCGATCAAATGGCCCTGATTGAGTGCGTGATAGCCGGAGCCTTCGCCGGGTGTCCACCACGGTGCCTGCGCGGCGAGCATCGACGTTGACTTCTCCCAGTCGTAGATGTCGTCGGTGGTGACGGGTTGCTCCCAGGCGCTGACGCCGGACGTGTGGCCCATGAGGTGGCGGACTTCGATGTCGGCCTTGCCGTTCTGAGCGAATTCTGGCCAATAAGTCGACACCTTCTCGTGGAAGTCAAGCTGGCCTCGCTCAGCGAGAATCAACGCCGCGAGGAAGGTCATTGTTTTGGTGGTCGACCAGACGTTGACGATCGTGTTTTCGGACCACGGGGTGGTCTTGGCCTCGTCGGCCCAGCCGCCCCAGATGTCGACGATGGTTTCGCCGTCGACGGTGACCGAGACCGACGCGCCGACGTCTTTGCCGTTGTCAATTGTGCTGCTCAGTAGCTCACCGAGCTTGCTGTATTCGGGAGCGGATTTACCGTGGATGTCTGCCATCAAATGATTCTGGTCGATCACCCCGTTTCAGTTGGGGTCAGACCCCAACTGGAACTCAGCCGAGCCAGCCCGGGCGACTGTTCTCGAAGCTCGCAATTTTGTCGATGTGCGTCATCGTGATGCCGATGTCATCGAGGCCGTTGAGAAAGCGGTGCTGCGTGGCTGCGTCCATCGGAAACGACTCGTCGATGCCAGCGGCAGGAACTTCGACCTTGAGTTGTTCCATGTCGATGACAATCGATGTGGCGGCGTCGGCCTCGATGGCGTCCCAGATCGCTTCAACGATGGCCTCGGGAAGGATCACCGGCACGAGGCCGTTCTTGGTGCAGTTGTTTCGGAAGATGTCGGAAAAGCTCGGTGCGATTACTGCATCGAATCCGTACTGTTGGATGGCCCAGACGGCGTGCTCGCGGGACGAGCCAACACCGAAGGCCGGGCCAGCGACGAGGATGTTGGCGCCCGCGTATCGTTCGTCGTTCAGCACGAAACCCTGCTCGTCGCGCCATGCCGAAAAGAGGCCCTTTTCGAAGCCGGTGCGCTCGACTTGCTTGAGCCAGACGGCGGGAATGATTTGGTCGGTATCGACGTCGGAGCGCTTCAGCGGTACGCCGGTTCCGGTGATGATCTGAACAGACTTCACTTGGCCACCTCCGAGTCGCTGCGTGCCGGGAGGTCTGCAGGTGTGCAAAACGTGCCCTTGATTGCCGTCGCAGCGGCGACGGCAGGCGAGACGAGGTGGGTGCGGCCACCGGGGCCTTGGCGGCCTTCGAAGTTGCGGTTGCTGGTGGACGCTGCGCGCTCCTTGGGAGCGAGCTTGTCCGGGTTCATCGCGAGGCACATCGAGCAGCCCGGCTCGCGCCAGTCAGCGCCGGCCGCTGTGAAGATTTTATCGAGACCTTCTTCGATCGCCTGGGCCTTGACGCGGTGGCTGCCGGGAACGATCATCACACGAGGCACGGTGACAGTGCGCCCTTCCATGACTGCAGCAGCGGCGCGGAGGTCTTCTATCCGGCTGTTGGTACACGAGCCGATGAACACGGTGTCGACGCTGACGTCGCGCATCGACTGGCCGGCTTCGAGGCCCATGTAGTCGAGTGCGCGCTGCACGGTCTCCTGTGCGGTTGTGCTCTCGAAGTCGCTCGGCGAGGGGAGAGGCCGGTCGATGGGCCCGACCTGGCCGGGGTTGGTGCCCCAGGATACGTGCGGCGAGATTTGTGCGGCGTCGAGCACGACGTTGGCGTCCCACACTGCGTCGTCGTCCGAGAAGAGCGTCTTCCAGTCGGCGACTGCGGCGTCCCAGTTGGCGCCCTGCGGTGCGTGCTGGCGGCCTTGAAGGTAGTCGAACGTGGTGGCATCGGGGGCGATGAGCCCGGCCTTGGCGCCAGCTTCAATCGACATGTTGCAGACGGTCATGCGGCCTTCCATTGAGAGCGCCCGGATGGCAGAGCCGCGATACTCGATGATGTGGCCGATGCCGCCGCTTGTGCCGATCTCGCCGAGGATTGCAAGGATGATGTCCTTGGCAGTCACGCCGGGCTGGAGCTCGCCATCGACCGTGACCGACATCCACTTGGGTCGGCTCTGGGGGAGTGTCTGGGTAGCGAGAACATGTTCGACCTCGCTGGTACCGATGCCGAAAGCGATCGCACCGAAGGCGCCGTGTGTGGCGGTGTGCGAGTCGCCGCACACGATGGTCATGCCGGGCATGGTGCGACCCTGTTCTGGGCCGATCACGTGGACGATGCCCTGGTCAGGGTCGCCCATTGGAAAATTGGTGATGCCGAACTCGGCGGTGTTGACGCGGAGGGTGTCGATCTGTTTCGCCGAGATTGGATCGGCAATCGGTTGATCGATGTTCTCGGTCGGAACGTTGTGATCTTCGGTGGCGAGCGTGAGATCAGGTCGACGTACGCCGCGTCCGGTGAGGCGCAGGCCGTCGAATGCCTGTGGGCTCGTGACTTCATGCACGAGGTGCAGGTCGATGTACAGCAACTCAGGTTCGCCCTCGGCGGAGTGGACCAGGTGGCGTTCCCAGACCTTTTCTGGCAGTGTCTTGCCCATGTGTTGCTCGGTTTCTACGTCAGTTGAACGGATGGCGGCAGTTCCCACATTGTGAGATATGGTTCTTGCAATATGGACAGTGTAGCGGCCAGTTGCGGCGTCACCGAGATTCTGAGCACGGGTGTCGGCGTGCTTGACAAGTCGATGCTTGTACTCCGAGCGGTCTCGGTCGAGCCGCAGGGCTTGTCGCAGCTCCAGCAGTCGACCGGGCTGCCGCGAGCCACAGCGCACCGGCTGGCCACTTCACTCGAAGTACACGGGTTGCTGCGCCGCGATGGCGAGGGCAGATTCGAGCTCGGTCATGGCCTGGTGGCGCTCGGTCAGCAATCATCCGAACGATTCCCGCTCGTCGACGTTGTCCGGCCGATCGCTACGGCGCTGCGCGACTCGACCGGGGAGGCCGTTCAACTCTTCGTTCGAGAGGGCAACCAGCGGCGGTGCGTGCTCTCGCTTGAGTCGTCGCATGGGCTTCGGTGGATCGTGCCGGAAGGGTCGTTGCTTCCCATCGACGTCGGTTCGTCAGGGCGTCTCTTGACCGGTGAGCCAACCAAGACTGGCTGGCTGCAGAGCGTCGGCGAGCGCGAGGCCGGGGCAGCATCAGTGAGCGCTGCAGTGCGCTCGGGTGACGGGACGATTGTGGCGGCCATCTCGGTGAGCGGTCCGGTTGAGCGACTCACCAAACAGCCGGGCCGCCGATTCGGCCCTGCCGTCGTTGCTGCAGCGGCCCAAATCCGGCTTTGACCGGAGCGGTCAGCCGGTCGGAACGGACGCAGCACGGTATTCCTTCCAGAGCCACCACAAAAGCGGGAGCTGGAGCGGCAGGCGGACCCAATTGAGCGGACCGGTCGCGGTTCCGACCCTGCGACTGAAATGTCCCTCGACGACCTGGGGCTCGACGCGGTTGACGGCCATATCGATGTTCGCTGGGAACACGGCGATCGTCAAGGCGAAGAGCCCGAGCGCTGAGAGCTTGCGAGTCCGCGGGTGCAACATCGCAAGTCCGAAGGCCAACTCAGCCGTCCCACTGAGGCGGTTGGCGAGTGCCGCATTCGGAATCCAGTCGGGCACGATTGCTTCGAAGAAGTCGGGCTTCGCAAAGTGGGCGATACCGGCGCCGGTGAAGAGCATCCCGGCACCGATTGCTGACGGGTGAGAAACGTGCATCGCCTGAGTCTGACGCGTCAACTGGGCGGGGTGCGGGTTGGGGTTGACCCATTCGGGCGAACGCGCGCCGGTAGCGTGCGGGCCATGCGTCGCACGGTTCCCTTCATTGTTATTGCCTCACTTGCCATTGCTGGTTGCAGCGGGTCCAATTCGGCTGCGCCCGCAGATGATTCGGTCGCTACCGAACAGACGGTCGCTGACGAGGTTGATTCATCTGGCGATGCCGCTCCAGCCTCTGACGCTGATGTGGCGCCGCTGAGCGAAGCGAGCGCCGACAAGCCGACCGACATTGATGTCCCCGGCGTCGACGTTGAAGTACTCGCCGTGACCGTGCTGACCGAAGGCGACGGCCCGATCGCAGAAGCCGGCGACACGGTGATTGTCGACTACATCGGGGTGCGAGCGCTCGATGGCGTCGAGTTCGACAACAGCTACGACCGTGGCACGCCCTTCGCGGTCGGCCCGCTCGGCCAGGCACAGGTCATCCAGGGATGGAACGAAGGGCTCCTCGGCGCACAAACCGGTGCCCGCCTCCAACTCGACATCCCGAGCGCTCAGGCGTACGGCGAGGCGGCGCGTGGTGACGTGATCCGCGAGAGCGAGCCGCTCACGTTCGTCATTGATGTCCGCTCGGTCATCAAGGCACCGGATGCGTCTGCGGCACCGACGGAGATGGGTGTCGAAACGTCTGAGGGTGCCACCGAGCTGTCGTTCGAAGATCTGATCGAAGGTGACGGAGCAGTCCTTGAAGAGGGCCAGACCGCAGTGTTCAACTTGGTGCTGTTCCGCGCCGACAGCGGCGTGCTACTCGACAGCACTTGGACAAGCGAACCAATTCAGATCCCGATGACCGAGGGTCAGTTCGAGGCCATCGTGCAGGGCATGCCCGGAATGAAGGTCGGCGGTCGACGTGCGATCACCTTCCCGCCGGCATTTGGTTTCGGTGAGACTGGCAACCCGCAGGTCGGTCTGCCGGTCGGAGTCGATGCAGTGCTCGTCGTCGACCTGTTTGGCGCCTACTGATTGCAGCGTGGGTGAGGCGACCCGCGTGCCGCCCTGGAACACATCGGCTACCTGCGAGCGCATGTCGCGGACCGTCGGGGCGGTACCGATAAAGATCGTTTCGTTGGCTCAGATGGTGTGTGTCGTTGCCGCATCGTCGCGCAGCCCAGCGGGCAGCGGTTCAGCGGCGGGCCAGCCAGGCCGTTTCTGCTTCGCCGATAGGCGAGTCGGGGCCGGCGTCAACGAACGGCCACAGCTCCGATGCGATACGCCGATAGTTGCCCGTTGCGTTCAGTTCGCCCAGGAGTGCATAGAGGCCCAGGTTGATGCGCTGAATGAAGACGAACGCCCGCGGCACCGTGGCGTACTGGCTGATCGGGCTGTCACGGTCAAACGTGTGACGCACGATCTTGTTCGCATACTCGCGTGTCCAGGTCATCTCGGCGTCGTTGGCAACGGTGTCGTAGAAGAGCGAGAAATACTCGCCGACCTCGTCGGTGTTGACGGGCGCTCCGGGTTGCAACATTCCGGCTGCTTCGACGATGCGTCGGAACTCCGCTGCGTCCTTCTTGACTGCTGCGGCCTCGACCATGGACGCAAAAGTGTCCAACTCGTCGTGGGTGAAGTGCTTGACCAGCCCGAAGTCGAGGAACGTCACTGTGCCGTCGTCATGGAACAGGTAATTGCCCGGATGCGGATCGCCGTTGAAGGCGCCCATCCGGTACAAGCTGCGGAAGACGAAGCGGAAGATTACTTCACCGGCATGGTCGCGCTCGGCCTGCGGCCGCGTCAGTAGCTCGGCCCAGCCGAACCCCTCGATGAGTTCCGAGGTGAGTATTCGCCTGGTGCTGAACTCTGGTACGACTGCCGGAATCCGAAAGTACGGGTGGCCCGCGTAGTACTCGGCGAATTTTTGTTGGTTGCGTGCTTCGAGTTCATAGTCGACCTCTTCGGCGAGACGGATCTTGATCTCGTCGACCATCTCGGTCGGGTCGAGGCCGCCGAAGGCCTGCTTGAGAAGCACACCGAGTAGATCAGCGTTCTTCAGGTCAGAAACGATTGCCTGGTCAACGCCCGGGTACTGCACCTTGACGGCAACAGCGCGTTCTTGGCCTGACTTGGAATCCTTGATGATCGCTCGGTGGACCTGCCCAATCGAGGCTGCAGCGATTGGTTCGGGGTCAAACTCGACAAAGAGCTCGGCGATTGGTTTGCCCAGCTCGGCTTCCACCGTGGCAATCGCAAGAGCAGTTGACATTGGCGGAGCGTTCGACTGGAGCTGGGCGAGGGCCATGCGCAGTGGTTCGGGGAGCCCATCGTCGAGATAGCTGGCCATCTGACCGAGCTTCATCAGGGCGCCCTTCATTTGGCCCAACTCGTCGGCGACCTGCTGCGCCGTTTTGAACTCGCGTTTGCGGTCAAGTTCTTCGCGACGCTCCGTCGAGGCAAAGGTCTTGCGAGCCGCGGTCGACGCATAGGTGCCGCCCACTTTGGCGCCCATGCGAACGAGTCGGGCATTTCGGCCTGCCCACGATCGGCCCAACTCGGCTGCGTCGAGCCGGCGAGAGATGACGGCTGTAGCGGTGCCGAGTGCGACAACGGCGAGCGGGATACGCCACTTCATGATGCGCGGCTCGCGGCAATCGCGCGGCGATTGACCGAATCGAGTGCGCGCAACAACGTCGGAACGAATTGGTCGGCTTGGGCCACGACGGCATCATGGCCGCCATCGACGCGAAACGCCTCAGCCTGCCCGACCAATTCGAACAGTTTGACTTGCCTGGCGAGCGGGATCACCGGGTCGTTCATTGTGATGAGGACGGCAGTGGGGACGTCGACCTCGCCGATCCAGTCAGCAGATGAAAATCGGCCGATCGCTTTGCCTGCTTCGAGCAGCATCCGCCAGTCGTGGCTCGATGCTTCTGCGATTGCCCAGGGCTCCCACGTTTCGGCGCGTCGCTGCAGATATAACTGTTCTGTCAGCCACTCGCGCGTCTGGTCCGGCGTGTACTTCGCAAGCGTGGCGAGGCCGGCCAGGCCGAGGAACGACAGCCGCTCGGGCCGACGGTTCGAAAAGAACGGTGCGGTGGCGCAGAGAACGAGCCCGGTGGTTCGTTCGGGGTGACGCCTCCAAATGAGCTGAGCAATCGGGCCGCCCATTGAGTAGCCGACGGGGATGAACGCGTCGATGCCGAGGGCGGTTGCCACATCGACGGCATCGTCGGCGCAGTCTTCGAGCCGAAACGTCTTCTTGGAACGAATTCCAGAACCATGGCCCCGATGGTCGAACGCCACCACGCGGTAGTGCTCGCCAAGGCCTTTGTAGCAGCGGAACCAGTTGAGGTCAGCCGACGCGGTCCATCCGTGGAGCAGCATGATCGTCGGCGCGCCCGGTGGCCCGCCGAAATCGCGAACGAGCAGGTCACCGCGGTCAGGGAGATGGACGAACTTCCCGGGTGGGAAGTTGGGCTTAGGGACGTCGATGACGGGAGCAACCTCGGGACCGTTGAGCTGACTGTCAGCGTCGGCTGCTGAGCGCGAGCTGAGGTCGTCGTCCGTCTTGTCGTCTGTAACGTCGTCCGTCTTGCCGCCCGGCTTGAGCGGCATGCTCAAACGGAATCGACGCTCAGCACCTTGACGGTCATCGAACCGTTCGGCGCGTCGTACGTGATCGAATCGCCGGCAGATGCGCCGTTGAGCGCTGCGCCGAGCGGCGACGTGGAGCTGATGACGTCGGCGTCCTCGATCTCTTCTTCCATGTTGCCGATCATGTAGCGCTCGGCCATGTCGTCGGAGTCGCCGTCGTACACAACCGCGTAGACCTGGTTCTCGACGATCTCGGGTTCGTCGATCAGGTACTCCAGCTGACGGATGCGACCTTCCATGTGGCCTTGCTCATCTTTGGCAGCGTGGTAGCCGGCGTTCTCCTTGAGATCGCCTTCTTCTCGCGCCCGTTCGATCTTGTCGGCAACTTCGATCCGTCCGCGCGTGGTGAGATCGTGAAACTCCGCCTGCAAACGCTCGAGGGCGGATTTGGACAACTTCGCTCCAGCCATTTCAGAGACGATAGCGAGCCGGACCCAATTGCGAGAGAGTTGCGAATCAGATCGTTCCGAATCCCCCCCCAATCGGAACTAACGAGAGGGTGCGGCTATCCTCGCCGCCGTATGACGCACAACATTGCAGTGATCGGTGGCGACGGGATCGGACCCGATGTCACCGCCGAAGCCATCAAGGTCATCCGTGCCGCAGGCGTGGACATCGCCACGACCGAGTTCGATCTGGGTGGCGATCGCTATCTGCGTGACGGCGAAATCCTGAGCGACGAGACGCTTGACGCGCTCCGGCCGTTCGACAGCATCCTGCTCGGCGCCGTCGGGCACCCCGACGTGAAGCCCGGTGTGATCGAGCGTGGCCTGCTGCTCAAAATGCGCTTTGACCTCGATCTATACATCAACCAGCGCCCGTTCCTTGGTACGGCGCCCGGTGGCACTGTCCAGCACGACTTCATCGTCATCCGCGAAAACACCGAGGGTCCATACGTCGGCGAAGGCGGCGTACTGCGCGTCGGCACCCCCAACGAAGTGGCAACCCAGGGCTCGGTCAACACGCGCTTCGGTGTCGAACGGTGCATCCGCTACGCCTTCGAATTGGCTGTCACCCGTGAACGCAAGCACGTCACGCTGGTCCACAAGACCAACGTGCTGTCGTTCGCT
The DNA here is from genome assembly GCA_047635555.1 of Candidatus Azotimanducaceae bacterium. Taxonomy (GTDB): domain Bacteria; phylum Actinomycetota; class Acidimicrobiia; order Acidimicrobiales; family Ilumatobacteraceae; genus Ilumatobacter_A. The sequence goes on along the minus strand of JBLIKS010000056.1, from coordinate 936 downwards.
GGCGACCTGTGGCAGCGGACCTTCGACGCCGTCGCTGCCGAGTACCCGCAGGTCGACACCGCCTACAACCATGTGGATGCCGCCTGCATCTACTTTGTTCAGGATCCGCACCGCTACGACGTGATCGTCACCGACAACCTCTTTGGCGACATCCTCACCGACCTCGGTGGTGCAGTGTCGGGTGGCATCGGCCTCGCATCGTCGGCCAACCTCAACCCGGCTCGCACCGGACCGTCAATGTTCGAGCCCGTGCACGGTTCGGCACCTGATATCGCCGGCCAGAACAAGGCCAACCCGACTGCAGCCATCCTGTCCGCTGCGCTCATGCTCGACTTCCTCGACGAAGGCGCCGCCGCCGACCGCATTCGTGCCGCCTGCGCTCAACCGGTTACCGGCAGCACCACAGACGTTGGTGACGCAATCGCTGCTCGCGTGGGAAACTGACGTCATGCCAATCACACCCACACCGAAGATCTGGATGAACGGCGATCTCGTCGACTGGGATAAGGCCCAAGTCCACGTGCTCACCCACACCCTCCACTACGGCACCGGCGTGTTCGAAGGCATCCGCGCCTACGCAACCGCCGACGGCCCATCGATCTTCCGCCTCACCGAGCACATCAAGCGCCTGTTCGATTCGGCCAAAATTCTCGGCTTCTCGATCCCGTACACGGTCGATGAACTTGTCCAAGCCACCAAGGACACCGTTGCCTCGACCGGGCTCGACTCGTGCTACGTGCGCCCGCTGGCATACCTCGGCTACGGCGAAATGGGCTTGAACACGCTGCCCTGTTCGACAGACGTCGCCATTGCCTGCTGGCCATGGGGCGCGCTCCTCGGTGACGAAGCAGTCACCAAGGGCGTGCGGATGAAGATTTCTTCGTGGACCCGTCACGACCACAACACGATGCCGCCCGCGGCAAAGACCGTTGGCAA
>JBLIKS010000055.1:0-12436 GCA_047635555.1 Candidatus Azotimanducaceae bacterium | reverse complement strand
CCGTTTCGCAACTGTTGCGAATGGGGCCTGACCCCAAACGCAATTCTTTACGGACGACGCCCCAAAAGGTCGAGAAGGCGTTCCTGCAGCGGAGCGTCGTCGGGAACCGTGCCGCTTGGACCGTTGCCGAACACACCGAGTTGAGCGATCACTGGAGCCATCGGCGAGATGTCATCCCAGACGATCTGGACGACGTCGGGGTCGAGCGTCTCGTTGACGCCGATTGCCCGAGCAAGATCCCACTGGTGGACCAGCAGGTCGCTGATCCGGAGGCTGCGGAGCTGAGCGCCGGGCATGTCGCCAGCGGGGTGTTGGCACACCCGTTCATCGACGACAGAGTCCACGAGAGCGGTCTGCTGCAACGCCAGGGCGACGTCAAGCGCATGAAGCGGGTCGTCGCCGATGAACTCCGTTGACAGCACAACTATCGCCTCGGCCCGGCCAGCACCAGCTGCAATCGCTACAGACATCTGGCTGCCGGCGATCACGTGCCCAAGCACTTCGGTGACGTTCCATTCGGTGCATGGCGTCGGTAAGTCCCACTGGTCATCCCTGACCATGGCGGCCACAGCTCGAAATTCTCGGCTCACGGTTGCCAGCGGATGATCGGTCGTCGTCATTTTGTCGACCGTACCTGTCAGGCAATGTCCTGAGAACCGATGGTGTGCAACCAGTAGCCTCAGCGGCGTGACCAGCGACATAACGTCTCTCAAGATCGGTGTGCTCGGCTGCGGCAACGTGGGCGCCGCACTCGTAACACTCGTGGAGGCTCAGCGTGCCACCGTTCTTGCTCGAACCGGGATCGACCTGACCGTCACCCGCGTTGCCGTCCGGAACATGTCGGCGCCTCGCGATGTCGAACTCGCCGAAGGTGTACTGACCCGCGATGCGATGGGCGTTGCCACCGACCCCGACGTCGACATCATCGTCGAGTCGATTGGTGGCATCGAGCCGGCGCGTGAACTGATTCTTGCTGCCCTGGCGCACGGCAAACCTGTTGTGACTGCCAACAAGGAACTCCTTGCCAACGTTGGCGCCGAGCTGTATGCCGCGGCCGACGCTGCCCATCGCGACCTGCTCTTCGAGGCAGCGGTTGCTGGTGGTATCCCGATCATGCGTGCATTGCGCGAGAGCCTGCACGGCGAACCAATCACTCGCGTGCTCGGCATCATCAACGGCACGACGAACTACATCCTCACCAAGATGACCGACGCGGTCGACGCCGGTGGCGATGCTGACTATGGTGCAGCGCTCAAAGATGCGCAGAGCCTTGGCTACGCCGAACGTGACCCCACAGCTGATGTCGAGGGCTACGACGCAGGAGCCAAAGCTGCGATCATTGCGACAGTTGCCTTCGGCAAGAAGGTCGTGGCCGGTGACGTCTATCACCAGGGCATCAGCGAGATCACTTCCTCCGAGATCGCGATCGCACGCCGACTCGGCTACGTCGTCAAACTTCTCGGCATCGTCGAGCGAGATGCGGCAACCGAAGAGATCAGCGTTCGTGTGCACCCGACGATGGTGCCGGTTCAGCATCCGCTCGCCTCGGTGCGCGACAGCTTCAACGCAGTGTTCGTCGAGGGCGATTTCGTCGGGTCGTTGATGTTCTATGGCCGCGGTGCCGGTGGGGCGCCGACGGCGAGTGCGGTGTTCGGTGATGTCGTCGATGCAGCCATCAACCTGCGTGCAGGTACGCACGGTTCGCTCGGCGAGCTCGGCAAGGCAACGATCCGGGCGATCGACGAGACCTCTGCTGAATACTTGCTTGGGCTCGACGTCGCAGATCAGCCAGGTGTGCTCCATTCGGTCACTGGCGTCTTCGCGAAGCACGGCGTCTCGATCCGCGCCGCAGAGCAAGAGGGAAATGGGCCCGATGCTCGCCTCGTGTTCATTACACACTCGGCCCTCGAGAAAGATGTCCAAGCCACCGTTCGCGAACTCAACGAGCTTGACGTCGTGCTCAAGGTCGGTGGCCTACTGCGCGTCATTGGAGACTGATCAGCATGAAGTACGTTTCCACTCGCGGTGATGCCCCCGTGTTGGGTTTCAGCGATGTGCTGCTGGCCGGGCTTGCCACCGATGGTGGCCTGTACATGCCCGAGGAGTGGCCGACGCTCAAGGAGCCGTCGACCGCTCGGACCTATGTTGAGCGAGCCGTCGAGGTCATGCTGCCCTTCGTTGAGCCAGATATCGATGAACTGACGCTCACCCATCTCGCCACTGAGGCGTACGCGACGTTTCGGCACCCGGCAGTGGTGCCACTCGTCCAAATCGACCACAACCAGTGGGTCCAAGAGCTGTTCCACGGCCCGACGCTTGCGTTTAAAGACGTCGCGCTGCAGCTGGTCGGCAGACTGTTCGATCATGTCCTCGCCCAACGCGGTGAACGTGTCACCATCGTTGGTGCGACCTCAGGCGACACCGGTTCGGCAGCGATCGATGGCGTGCTCGGTTGCGAGAACATCGATATTGTCATCCTGTATCCGCTTGGCCGCACGAGTGACGTGCAGCGTAAACAGATGACGACCGTCGACGCTCCGAACGTCCATGCCATCGCTGTGGAGGGAACGTTCGACGACTGCCAAGACATGGTCAAGGCGATGTTTAATGACGTCGAATTCCGCCAACGCAATCGGCTCTCGGCGGTCAACTCGATCAACTGGGCGCGCGTCATGGCGCAAACGGTTTACTACGTCACAGCATCCGAGAAGTTTGACGAACCGGTCACGTTCAGCGTGCCCACCGGCAACTTCGGCAACGTGCTCGCTGGATGGATCGCCCGCAAGATGGGTGCTCCGATCCGTGACTTCATCATTTCGTCGAACACCAACGACATTCTCACCCGTTTCATCAATGACAACGACATGAGCGCACGTGCGGTGATCCCGTCGTTGAGCCCGTCGATGGACATTCAGGTGTCGTCTAACTTCGAACGTCTGCTGTTTGAGATGAACGCCCGTGACGGTGGGATGACCGCCGAGCAGATGCAGCGCTTCCGAGCGACGGGCAACCTCGCAGTCGAGGCCGACCAGCGCGCCCAATTCCTCAGCGGGTCGATCCGGGCAGCAGCCTTCGACGATGAGCACACACTGGCCGAGATGAAGCGAATCTATGACGTCACTGGTGGCTACGTCGTCGAGCCCCACACAGCCACAGCCACAGCCGCTGCGCGGATGCTTTCGGCCAATGATGGGGGAGGCCCCGTCATCACGTTGGCAACCGCTCACCCAGCAAAGTTCCCCGATGCAGTCGAACAGGCCATTGGTATTCGTCCAGCGCTACCGGCGCACCTTGCTGACCTCTTTGACCGTGAGGAACGCACCCAGACCGTTGCCAACGACCTTGCCACCGTGCAAGCGCTGGTCGAGGAACTCACAGCACGCTGACGGTTCTGCCGGCGAGCCGTTGCGCCCGAGTCGCAACGGGTTGATTTGCCACGATCGTGAGATGGCAATCGACTTCTGGCCTCATGGCGCACTTGCCGGGCCTCGAACTGGACGAGCGGTGGGCGAACTGGCAGCGCAATCCCTTGACGAGCCAGAGCACGGCACACGTTGTGGTGTGGCGTCAGCCGCAACTTCGGCGATCGGCTGGGGTTTGGTCGGTAAACGACACGCGTTGCATTCCCAATCAGCAGCGGGCTAACGTGTGGTCACTCGGTTCGCCGAGTCGCACCCCGAGCTTTCGGTCGTGTGCGAATTCCGTTCAGAGGAACTCCGTCGGGCGCGTTCTGACCCCTCAATCCTCTGGCACGATCACTTTCCGTGTGGCCCCAATCGGGCGCGGAAGGAGAGGAACAACGTGGCCGCTGCCGCACTCGAACAGTCCGTCCTGGAATCCAAGGACAAAGACACACTCCTGGAAATGGCTAAGGCGCTCGGCGTCAAGGCTCCCGCCCGTCTGAAGAAGTCAGAAATCATCGACAAGATTCTCGAGACCACCGGCCCGTCCAGCGCGCCGGCCCCGAAGGCCGCCGCCCCGGCTCCCGCCGCAAAGGTAGCGGAGCAGCGCGAACTGGCACTCGATGACGAACCCGTCGAAGCGCGGCAGTCGTCTCATCGGAGTTCCGGTTCGAAGCCGTCCGTTCCGAGAGCTGCGTCGAAACAAAACGACAAGGCTGGCGCCGATGGCGCCGGCGTGGTGCTCGGCCCTGACGGTGATCCGCTCGCCGACTGGGAAATTGAGCTACTTGCTGATGGCGTCAACACGACGACCAGTGAAGTCGACACCGACGCCGCGTCCGGTGACGACAAGTCGAACAATGACCGCAACCGGAATCGCAACAACGGTGATGTCGGCGAGCGCAACCGCAACCGCAACAACGAGGGCAACCGCGCCGACGGCGAAAGCCGTAATGGTGAGGGCGTCAACCGCAACCGAAACCAGGGCGGCAACCAGGGCGCAGCCCAGGGTGGCGGTAACCAGGGTGGCGGCCAGCAAGGTAATCGCAACCAGGGCGCCCAGAACCGCAACGACGACGGAGGCGAAGGCAACAACAAGCGCCGGCGTCGACGTCGCAAGGGCGGCGCCAACCGTGGATTCGATGGCCCCCAAGGTGAAGATGCCGACTTCGTCGAAACGAATTTCGATGGCCAGTCCCAGGGCAACGAGCCCACCGAAGTCACCGGTTACCTGGACATGCACGACCAGGGATACGGCTTCCTCCGTCTCAATGGGTATCTCCCAAGCAAGGAGGATGCCTACATCACCGTCAAGGTCGCGATGCAGTACGGACTGCGACGTGGCGACCTCGTCGTCGGCACGATGCGCGCAGCGCAACGTAACGAGAAGAACCCGCAGCTGATCGAGGTCACGACCGTTAATGGCCGCGACCCTGAAGCAGCGAAAAAGCGCCCACGTTTCGAAGATCTGACGGCACTGTTTCCCGATTCGCAATTGCGCCTCGAGAACCCGGCAGACCCGGCGAACATGACAGCACGCATCATCGACCTGCTGTCGCCGATCGGCAAGGGCCAGCGCGGCATTATCGTGTCGCCTCCCAAGGCTGGCAAGACCACGGTCATGAAGACGATTGCCCAGTCGATCGAGCTCAACAACCCTGAATGTAAACTGATCGTGCTGCTCATCGATGAGCGTCCCGAAGAAGTGACCGACATGAAGCGCAGCGTGAGCGGCGAAGTCATTTCGTCGACATTCGATCGCCCAAGCGACGAGCACGCCCACGTGGCTGAGATGGCCATTGCCAAGGCGCGTCGCCTCGTCGAGCAGGGCGAAGACGTCGTGATTATTCTCGACGGCATCACTCGCCTCAGCCGTGCGTACAACCTGGCCGCTCCCTCGAGTGGCAAGATCCTGTCCGGCGGTATCGACGCCGGAGCGCTGTACCCGCCGAAGAAGTTCTTCGGTTCGGCCCGCAACATCGAAGAGGGTGGCTCGCTCACCATCCTCGCCACGGCGCTGGTCGACACGAACAGCCGTATGGACGAAGCGATCTTCGAAGAGTTCAAGGGCACCGGCAACATGGAACTCCGCCTCGATCGCAAGATCGCTGAGCGGCGTATTTATCCAGCCATCGACGTTGATGCGTCGTCGACCCGCCACGAAGAGCTCCTCTTCGATCGTAAGCAGCTCCAAATGGTGTGGAAGCTTCGACGGGTCCTCAGTGGCCTCGCCGACGGTGGCAACGGGGCCCCTGGTCTCGAGCTACTGATCGATCGCCTCAAGACGTTCCGCACCAATGCCGAGTTCCTCAATGAAATCGGCAAACAGCCCGGAATGTGATTCCGGCGCCTTTGGCGCTGTAACAAAACGGAATCGCGCGTGGTTACACTCTCTCCACCCGATCTGTCGCCGACGAAGGCTCTTCAGCCGGCACCAGAAGATCAACAAAGGACACAACGATGCAGACTGACATTCATCCCCATTACACCGACACCACTGTGAAGTGCTCCTGCGGGAACGTCTTCACAACGAAGTCGACCGGTGTCGACGAGCTGAGCCTCGAGCTTTGCAACGAGTGCCATCCCTTCTTCACCGGCAAGCAGAAGCTTGTCGATGCCGGTGGCCGCGTGGAGCGCTTCAACAAGCGCTACGGCGAGCGCAAGGGTGCTCCCTCCAACGTCGAGGAGTGACACATCGCCTCTGCCACCATGCAGGGGGTCGATCAAGAGATCGACAAGAATGAACGAACGAATCGCCGTCCTTCGGGGCGGCGTTTCGCATTTTCCCTGGTTGGGGACTCGACATGACAGAACCACGGAAAATATGACAGACATGTCACGGCAATCGATTGAAGGCCCACGTCATTCGGGTCGATATGGGTCGAGCTGGCAATGCAACAAGTCTGAGCAACCGTGGTCACCCGGCGCTCTTCGTCGCCGACGTCGCTGCCGCCTGCCTGCTTCGTCTGATCTGAACACGCGGGTTCAGGCTGGTGGGCGCCGGTAGCGTTCGCTCCATGACTGCTGCGATGGACCCGCAACGTCGAGGTCAGCTCCTCGGAATCAAGCTGCGTGCCCTGGTGAGCGACCATGTTGGTCGAGTGATCGAGGCTGAACCAGTGCCACTGCTTGGCGGGTCAGCACTTGTTGACGCAGAGGCTGCGTGGGTCCTTGTCGATGGTGATGCGAGCCGACTCCTCGGTGCATCGCTCGCTTGGGCCATTCGGCACGGAGCCACTGCCCTCAACGTCGTGGCCGACGCCGGCGGCGGCACGGTTGCACGCCGCGCTGAGATGTTCAACTTTCCGATCAACGTGTGGTTCCCCGAAGATCGAACACTGTTGCAAACGGTTGCTGAGCCGTTGCCCGAACGCCGCAGCGCCTCGATGGACAACCCCGACCTGATCGAGATGATCACCAACTCGGGTGCGGTGGTCAACGTCGAGCATGGCACCGTTGCTGGCGAGGTTCGTGGATTGGAAATCTGCCGCATTGTCGATCAGCCCACCGTCGGCTTTTTCGCCGAATTAAGTGACGTCGTTATGCCGGTGGCGCCGACGGACGGAGCATTCGACCGTGGCGAGGGCGTTCGGCTTGAAGTCGGCGTCGGCGCTGCTGACCGCGAAGCATTTCAGATGTTGCATGGCGATCTGCCGACTGCCGAGGCGCTCACGTCGGTGGTCGCGACGGTGATCACCCACCGTTCCGCTGCGGCACGGCAGCACCCGCTCAACCGGCTCGGTGCCGAGCGATACCTTCGCTGGGAAGCCGAACAAGACCCTGGCCGCGTCGGTTTGGCCAGCCTGGCGTCGGTCGAGCCACCAGCGCCCCGCCCGAATCTGAAGGATCCCATTCCGTGCGTGGCCGCAGGCGCCACCCACGACGACCAGGCTGTGCACGTCGTGTTCTCGTCCGGCGTCGACCTCGACGCCATTCCGTTTGTGGCCGACGTGCAACGGTTGGTCGGCACGCCAGTGCGGCTCGCCGTTCCGGCTCGTGACCTCGTCCCGGTCACGCGTGACATGGCGGAATTGCTGCTCAACCCGATCGAACTCATCGCTCTCGACTGACCGCTCACGGCAGAACGTCGATTGGCGGCACTAACATCGGATCGCCATGGCCGAACCCGACATGATCGCCCGACTCAGCCAAGTCGGTGACGAATTCGAGACGCTCGAACACCAACTCAGTGACCCTGCAGTCCTGTCGGACCCCTCGCAGCTGCGGACCCTGTCGAAGCGGTACAACCACCTCGGTCCAGTGATGGAGAAGTTCCGCCTCCATCAGAGCCGTGTCGCCGACCGCGAAGCCGCACAGGAGATGTTCTCTGAGGCTCACGGCGATGAGCGTCAGTTGCTCCAGAGCGAGATCGACGACGTCAACGCCGAACTTCCGAAGCTGATCGACGAGTTGCGCGAGATGATGCTGCCCTCCGATCCCCACGACGGCAAGAACGTCATCATGGAGATCCGCGGTGCCGAAGGCGGTGAAGAGGCCAACCTGTTCGCCAGAAATCTGTTCGAGATGTATTCCGCGTACGCCGCCAACATGGGTTGGAAGGTGGAACTGATGTCGACGACACTGAGCGACATGGGCGGATTCAACGAGGTGACGCTCATGGTCAGCGGGGCGACGGCATGGCGAAACCTGAAATTCGAGGGCGGTCCGCACCGCGTGCAGCGCGTTCCGGTGACGGAGAGCCAGGGTCGTATTCACACGTCGTCGGCAACGGTGACTGCGCTGCCTGAGGTCGACGATGTCGACGTGACAGTCGATGATCGGGATCTCGACATTGACGTGTTTCGTGCCAGCGGCCCAGGTGGCCAGGGCGTGAACACCACCGACTCTGCCGTACGCATTACTCACCGCCCGACTGGCGTTGTCGTGTCGATGCAAGACGAACGATCGCAACTTCAGAACAGGCTGCGTGCAATGACGGTTCTGCGGTCCCGCTTGTTCGACCTGGCCGAGCGAGAGCGTCGCGAAGAGATGTCTGATGCCCGGCGCTCCCAAACCGGTGGGGGTGGGCGCAGCGAGAAAATTCGCACCTACAACTACAAAGAAAATCGGGTGACCGATCATCGCATCGGTTTCACGATCTACCGGCTGGCCGAGGTGTTACGTGGCGATTTGCAACCGGTCGTCGACGCGCTTGCCGCTGACGAGCGGGCGCGGCTGCTCGCCGAAGGCGATGTCTGAGCACACCGACGTCACGGTGACATGGCGGGGACTCTGGGACGAGACCGCATCGGTCATCGGCGATCGTCAACATGCGCGATGGATGTGTGAAACAGCGTCCTCGACCGATTCGGGGGAGTTCCTCGCGGGCCTCCACCAAACACCGATGACTCGGATGGTCAGCCACCTCGATGCGATGGTGGCGCGCTATCAAACGGGGGAGCCGCTGCAGTACGTGCTTGGCAGCTGGTCGTTCCGCCGACTCGATCTCAACGTGGACAAGCGTGTGCTGATCCCGAGGCCGGAAACCGAGCTTGTCGCCGAAGTCGCGATCGGCCTTGCACGCGCGATTGACGACGAGCGCACCGTCGTAGATCTCGGAACTGGTTCAGGCGCAATCGGGCTTGCCTGTGCTGACGAACTTCCGCTCGACGGCACGACGGTGTGGCTGACCGATGCGAGCAGCGATGCGCTCGATGTCGCACGCGCCAACCTGGCCGGGGTCGGTCGAGCAGCGCGGAACGTGCGGGTCGCGCTTGGCAACTGGTTTGCAGCCCTGCCCGATGACCTTGAGGCCGACGTGATCGTGTCGAACCCACCGTATGTCGCTGTCGGGTCGGTCGACCTTGAGGCGAACGTGGGGGAGTGGGAGCCGAAGGGCGCGCTCTTTGCCGGCGCCGATGGCCTCAACGACTATCGAGTCATCGTTCCGGGTGCGATTGATTACCTGAGACCGGACGGCTGGTTGGTCCTTGAGATCGGCTACGACCAAGGCCCAGCGGTCTCGGCGCTGTGTGAACAGCAGGGCTATCGAAAGATCGAAGTCCGCCGGGACTTCGCGAAGCTCGACCGCATCGTTCTCGCCAAACGCCCCGCCTGACAGATCCCTCCCTGATCCAACTCCTCAGCTGAAGCGGACGGCGACGGCAGCGAGAATGGAGCCTTCTTCGGGGTTCACTTCGTCGTCGACTCCGGCAACCTCGCGTGAGGCAGAAAAGAGTGCCGAGCGCAGCACCCGGCTGCTGATCCGTTCGTCGATCGAGTCAATGAACTCTTCGACGCGGTCACGTTCGATTGCGTGGCGGGCCTCTTCGATTGCGGGCCGAAGGTAGTCCTCGAAGGAGAATTCGTCGTTGTGCCAGTCGGTGCTGATCTCGCGGACGAGCTCGACCTCTTCATCAGCGATGTCCTGGTCGGCCAACATCACCAGGGCCAGTAGTTCGAGGGCGGCCTGATGTTCCAGGTTGGCAGTGGCGTGCACGGCGACGCCGCGGTACATCTCGAGAAGACGATCGTTCATACCCGGGCGACGTTAGATGAATCGCCCGCCGCGCGCCGCGGCAAGGATCCGAATCGTCATGGGAGATGTCAGCTCATTGGTTCAGGAAGTGACCGTCGGAGGAAATCCAGCTGGTGGAGCAACAGGTTCTCAGCAACCTGCTCCTGGGGGGTCATATGGGTGACGCCGACCAGGGGCAGGACTTCATGTCGCTTTCCTGCTGCGAGCAGCGCCGATGAGAGTTGGAGCGTGTGGGCCGCCACGACGTTGTCGTCCGCCAGCCCGTGGATCAGCAGGAGCGGCCGTGTGAGGTCGCCGGCGAGGGGCAGGAGTGAGCTGGCGTCGTACTGCGCTGCGCTGACGTTTGGGTCGCCGAGGTACCGCTCGGTGTAATGAGTGTCGTAGAGCCGCCATTCGGTGACAGGTGCTCCGGCGATCGCGGCATGGAACACGTCGGGTCGGCGCAGTACTGCGAGCGCTGCGAGATAGCCACCAAAGCTCCAACCTCTGATTGCAACGCGGCTTCGATCAAGCGCGGCGGTCTCCTTTGCCACGAAGTGCAATGCCTCGATCTGGTCGTCGAGCGGTGCCGTAGCGAGATCTCCGTGAACCGCTCGTTCCCAGACTGATCCTCGCCCGGGGGTGCCGCGATTGTCGGTGACGACGACGGCGAACCCTTGATCTGCGAACCACTGTGAGGCCACGAACGCGTTGAAAGAATTCTGGACGCGTAGGGCATGGGGGCCGCCGTAAGGATCGAGCAGTACGGGCAGGGGCGAGCCGTCATGATCGTGTGGGAGGAGCAGTGCCGACGTCAGCCCGGTCACATCACTCTGGAAGAACTGAACATTCGGCGTGACGAGCGGCGTTTCGGCGAACGATTCGAGTGGGCGTGTCGTGCCGGACGAGTGAGATACCAGATGGGTGGCGCCCGGTTCGTCGAGTGTTGCCGAACGCGCCACCGAAGTGCCGCCGCGTTCGGTGAGCGTGTGGATGCCCGGCTCGTCGGTGAGTGCCGTGAGCGTGCCGTCGTGAGTGCGCCGCCAGACATGGAGCGATGTCGAGTCGTCGATCGGGTTCGCTTGAAACAGAATGGACCCGCCATCGGCTTCGAGCACGGCACGGACTTGCAGGTCGACGGGTGTCACGGGTTGGTCATTGACCATGAGCCGTCGAGTTCCGTCGCGGTCGGCAGCGGAGACGAGCGTGCCGTCGGGCAGGAGGCGCGGGACCCCAGGGACCAACTCGACCCAGGCATCGTCGGCATCATGGGCCAGTACTTCGGTTTCGCCGGTGATCTCGTCGACCTTGAGCGTCATGGTGCTGCGTTGGTCGCGTGCCTGGACAGCCATGATCAGGCCAGCTCGGGTCCATTCGACGGAGGAGATGTAGGGGAAGAACTCGTGGTCCCAGTCGACGTCGGTGCGGGCCCCGTTGAGGCCGAGCAGGTGAAGCGACACGGTGGCATTATTCGTTCCGGCCGATGGGTAGCGCACGGTCTTGGCGGGGCGGTCGGGGTTGGCCGGATCGGCGATGACCCACTCATCAACTGGTGATGTATCAACGCGGCACGCAGCAATGGTGCTGCCGTCGGGGCTCCACCAATAGCCCCGGAAGCGGTGCATCTCCTCGGCGGCGATGAAGTCAGCACTGCCCCACGACACCGTGTCGGCTTCCGCCGGGTCGCCACCGGCGAGGACGCGCCACGTGCCGTCCAGTTCGCCGATGCAGAGCAGCCGGCCGCTCGCGTAGGCGATGCGACGAGCGGTTGGATCGGGGCGGGGGTCAAAGACAGGACCGGCGACGTCGAGCGATCGGGCGAGGCCCGTGAGCAAACCTGCAACGAACATTCGGCCGCCGAGTGCGAACGCGGCGACCTTGCCGGCCCCGTCGGTTGCGTAGCTCGTAATGCCGCCAGCGCCTTCCCGAGAGCGTTCGCGTCGGGCGCGTTCCATCGGCGGCAGGTCGTCGTCGGTGCCGTCGCTCAGCAGCACAAGCGGATCACCGACGAGCCGTTCAGTGCCATCAGCGACGTCGAGTACCCAGAGTGCGTTGACCGGGTCGGTCCCGCTGGAGCTGCGGAGGAACATCACGCGTTCGCCGTCTGCCGAGACGGTGATGTCGCGGGGCGCGCCGAGGGTGAATCGCTGGGTGCGAGCGTGCTGGCGGGGGAACGTGTCGGCGTCGGTCACGCCGCAGAGACTAGAGCCGCTCGACGCTCGCGTCCCGGTGGGCACGCCGCATCGCATCAGTCAACCGCTCTGCGTCAGTGAGCCAGTCGCGTCGCGGCAGTCAGCCGGTGAAGTGCGTGATTGCTTCGAGGGCGACGTCGAAGGCAGCCGCTGCGTCGACCGAGGTCAACATGTCGCAATTGGGGGTCTGTCGTTCGGTGACCTTGCGCTGGTCGATCACCGTCATCCCGCGGGTGTGCTCCCCGCGTGTCTCAACGACGACATGGCGCGCAACGCGTTCGAACAGGTGTGGGTGAGACAGTGCCATCACCGCGAGCGGGTCGTGAATTGCCCCGCCGATAAGTGCGCCGTCGTCGTGCAGCTCGCCGTACTTTGCTGAGAAGAAA
>JBLIKS010000054.1:0-12636 GCA_047635555.1 Candidatus Azotimanducaceae bacterium | reverse complement strand
CGCTGGTCGTCGCAGCGACGGTGACATCGTCGGCGGCTATTTGCAGCGTGCGGAGTGCCGAGGTAATCGGCACTTCGCCGGAAAGGCGGACCGCCTCGGGTCGGGCGCCGAGCGTGACGAACCATTCGGTCCGGGGAAGGTCGGCGGTCACGGTGACCCCACACAGTTCGCGGGCGATCTCGTCGCCGGGCTCGATGGCGACGAGCACCGAGCCGCCGGCTTCGGCGTGGGCCCGGAGTTGGCTGGCGTGGGCAGCGTCCAGTTGGCCCGTGACGACGGCGATGCCGGAGCCAGAGCCTGCTCGATCGAAGTCGGTTGAAATCTGAGGAAGGTTCTCGGTCATCGTCATAGCGCTGTCGAATGTACAACGGCCCTGGATCGGCTGCTTGACCGTGGTCAAGATTGGCATTTCCGAGTCGGACAGCGCACGGATCGGCAATTGCGGTCAGAATTCACACTTCGCAAGTTTTGTGTCGCACAACTGGTTCTGCGAGCTGGTCGCATCTACCGTTCAACTCATGAAGCGGTTTGTTACCTCCCGGCACAACACCATTGGTCACTACACGATGAGTTTTCCTGGACTGGTGAACATCCGCCGACTTGGCGCCTTGACGTTCTGCGTCGCACTGCTCGCTGCGTGTAGCGGTTCGAACGGCGACTCTGGCGCCAACAAAGTCGATGGTCGCTTGCTCGTGGTGACCACGGTGGCGCCGATTACTTCAATTGCGGCCAATGTCATCGGTGATCGGGCCCAGATCGTCGGCCTCGTTCCCGAGGGAACCAACTCGCACACGTTTGAGCCACCACCGTCTGCAGCTGAGCTGCTCTCGACCGCCGATGTCGTGTTCATCAACGGTCTGCAGCTCGAAGAGCCGACAAAGGCGTTGGCCGAAGCCAACCTCCGAGATGACGTCCCGCTGGTCGAGTTGGGCGATCGCACGATCGATCCCGACCAGTTCAAGTACGACTTCTCGTTCCCTGAGTCAGAAGGCAAGCCGAACCCGCACTTGTGGACCGACCCGACCCTGGTCAAGGTGTACGCCCAGTTGATCCACGACACGATGGTCGAAGTTGACCCCGAGGGTGCAGCGACCTACGACACCAATCTGCAGGCGTTCATTGCGATCGTCGACGAGTTCGACGAGGCCGTGACTGCAACGTTCGAGACGATCCCCGTCGATCAACGCAAGCTTGTCACCTATCACGACGCTTACGCTTACTTCGCAGATACTTACGGGTGGAACGTCGTCGGTGCCGTACAGCCGGCCGACTTCGGTGAGCCGACCGCCGGCGACGTGATCGAGCTGATTGAACAGATCGAGGCGGAAGGTGTTCCTGCCGTATTCGGCTCCGAAGTGTTCCCGTCGCCGGTGCTCGAACAAATTGCGAACGAGACCGGTGCGATTTACGTTGATGACCTGCGTGACGATGACTTACCTGGCGAGCCTGGTGAAGCTGACCACTCGTGGCTGGGTCTGATGAAGTTCAACTTTGTCACGATGACCGACGCGCTGGGTGGCGATTCGAGCGGCCTCGCCGGGTTTGACGTGCGCAACTCCGCAATCGATGAAGCGACGTACCCGCAGTGATTTCACAGCGCGATGCCGCTTCGACGGTGATTGCCGCCAAAAACGTTACGGTCGACTATGGCGCTGAGCCAGTACTGATCGACGTCGATCTCGACGTCACCGATGGCGAATTAATCGGCATCGTCGGTCCGTCCGGGTCGGGTAAGTCGACATTGCTCAAGGTGCTGCTCGGCAGCGTGCCTGCCAGGTCAGGCACAGTTGATCGTCGCCCAGGCCTCGCTGTCGGCCTGGTGCCGCAGGTCGAACTCATCGACTGGAGTTTCCCGGTCACCGTTGCCGAGTGTGTCGGCATGGCGCGCGCTCGCGGACTGCGAACCCCGTGGATCACGAAGGCCGAACGGGCCGAGATCCACGCAGTGCTCGATCGGCTCGGTCTCAACGGCTTGGCCAACCGACACATTCGCGATTTGTCGGGCGGCCAGCAGCAGCGAGTATTCCTCGCTCGCGCCCTGTTCACCAAGGCCGAAGTGATTTTCCTTGACGAGCCGACGTCGGGCCTCGACGTCAAGACTCGCCACGAAGTACTGCACCTGCTCGACGACCTCAACCGTCAGGGCCTGACCATCGTGTTGACCACGCACGACCTGAACGGCATCGCAGCGCATCTTCCCAAGATCGTCTGCCTCAACACTCGAGTGATCGGTGCAGGCCCACCCGAAGACGTACTTGTCCCCGATGTGCTCGAACGGACGTATGGCTCGCCGATGCACATTCTCGAGCACGGTGGCATGCGGGTCGTTGTTGACTCGCCACTATTCTTGGTTGACAACATCGGCAGTGCATCGGCATGATGCTCGCCGCAGATTTGTTCAAGCCGTTCGAGTTTGAGTTCTTCCGCAACGGCGTCATCGTCGCCACGCTTGCGGGGGCGCTGTGCGGCGTTGTTGGCTGCTATGTCGTGCTGCGCAACATGAGTTACATCGGACACGGCCTGTCGCACGCAATCTTTGGCGGCTATGCGGTGGCTGGTCTGATCGGTGTCAACCTGTTTCTCGGCGCCGGGGCCTGGGGTGTCATCACGGCGTTGGCCATTGGCGGGATCGTGCGGCGTCGGCCGATCGGTTCCGACGCGGCGATCGGCGTCGTCACAACTGCATCGTTCGCGCTGGGCCTTGCCCTCGTGCAGCTGTACGGGTCGCCTGGTCAGAATGCTGATGCCCTGCTCTTCGGCAATGTCCTCGGCGTCACCTTTGCCGATGTCTGGCTGATCGTGGCCGTGTCGATCGGCGCTGCGCTGTTCATCGGCTTCGGATACCGGCAGCTGTTGTTCACAACATTCGACACCGAAGTGGCCAAAGCCACGGGGGTTCGGACCGGGCTTGTCGATGGGCTGCTGATGGTCCTGCTGTCGGCCACGGTGCTGGCAACGATGAATGTCATGGGAGTCACGCTGATTGCGGCGAACCTTGTCGTCCCTGCAGTGGTTGCCAGAATGCTCACCGACAGCTTCGGTCGGATGCTCGGCTACGCCGGCGTGATCGGAGCGGTCAGCGGCTTCGTCGGCATGAACGCGAGCTATCACCTCGATGTCGCGTCCGGCCCGACGATCGTCCTCACAGCTGCGACGTTTTTCATCGTGGCGTTCGTTGCCGGTGGTTCGTTCCGTCGCCGTGCCGGCACTGTTGCCCACGCCCACTGATGGCCCGTTCACTGATCATCAGTCAAGTGATCGCTCTCTCCCAGTGCGGCTGAACGAAGAAGAGGCAGCGATCGTCGACGGCTGGGCGGTCGAAGATGCCGAAGCGATCCTGCGAGACCATGGCTGCCGAGCAACCGCCCCACGCGTTGCCGTTCTGCGAGCACTGCTTCGCCACGGTGGCCCGATCGATGCGGCCGAGTTGACACGGCTCGCGCAGGTCGAAGAGTCGACCATCCACGAGGCGACGGTGTACCGCACCATTGGTGTGCTGTCTGACCGCGGCATCGTCACGCACGTGCATGCGGGCCATGGTCCGTCGCTGGTCCGGCTTGGTGGCGACCACGGGCTTCTTGCGGTCTGTCGTGATTGCGGTGCGATTGCTCAGCTGCCAGCCGAGGTAGTCGAGACCTTCGTCGAGCAAGCCCTCGCCGCAGTGCAGTTCACGCTTGAACCGGGCCACTTCGCGCTGGAGGGCGTCTGCGCAGCATGTTCGGGTCACTCGGCGTGAGTACTCACGCGTTCCGTCAGGTGGACGTCTTCACTCGGGGAGCATTCACCGGCAATCCTGTCGCCATTGTCCATGATGCCGACAATGTGCCGGCCGAGGAAATGGGGGCGATCACGCGCTGGACGAACCTGTCCGAAGCTGCGTTCCTGCTCGAACCCTCTCAGCGGTCTGCTGACTATCGGGTGCGCATCTTCGAGCCAAAGGCCGAGTTGCCATTCGCTGGCCACCCGACACTCGGGGCGTGTGCCGCGTGGCTTGACGCCGGCGGTGTTCCCCAGCAGCCGGGAGTGGTCGTCCAGGAGTGCGGCGCCGGCTTGATCGAGATCCGCATCACTGATGCGGGCCTCGCCTTCGCAGCCCCGCCGATGGTCCGTCACGAGCCGGTCGACAGCGACACGTTGTCTCACGCACTGCGGCTGCTTGGGCTGACAGCCGGCGACATCGTGGCATCGCACTGGATCGACAATGGCCCCGGCTGGATGGGCGTGCAACTGACGAATGCCCAGCGAGTGCTTGACATCTCGATGCCGACCGAACCTGCTGCGCACTTCGACGTCGGTGTCGTCGGGCTGTATCCGGCGGGCGGCGACGCAGCGATCGAAGTGCGGGCCTTCTTCAACGATCCGAACGGCTCAATTCGCGAAGACCCCGTGACCGGCAGCCTCAACGCATCGATTGCACAATGGCTGCTCGGTAACGGGGCCCTCACGGCGCCGTACGTCGCCCACCAAACAAGCGGTCGCGTGACCGTCGAGCAGTCCGGCGGTCAGATCTGGATCGGTGGCACAACCGACGTCAGGGTCACGGGAACCATCACGCTTTGAGCCGATCGGCGCTGACGCAACACCCACTCTGAGGCTGGCAACACCCCACGACACTCCACGGGGCCTCCAGCGGGCCATACTCATGTGATGCGCTTCGCGGACGTTCGCCGAATTGGTGTCGGTGCTGCCGTGTTTGCTGGCCTACTGATTGTGTCGGCCGTCGCTACTGCCGGGCCGGCAACCGATTCTCGCGGTGCGTCGGCGAGCGAGGTGGCCGTGCGGTTGACGCCGCCACCCGAACCCGTCGTCGAAGCGCCCGCGTTACTCATCAGCGATTCGGCGTGGTTGGGGATGTACCTCTACGGCGGTGGCCTCGATGCAGTGCAGGGTTTCGAGCACACGTTCGCATTGGCGTCGTGTCGGCGTCGTGTGATCACATCGTGCACAAACTTCGACGGTTACGTACCAATCACACTCCTCGAAGAACTTGAGAACCATCCCGACGGATTCGGAACGCTGATCGTTGCCACCGGTTACAACGACGACGACAGAGCGTTTCGCACCGAGCTCAACACGATCATCAATCGAGCCCGGAGCCTCGACTACAAGCGAGTCGTTTGGCTGACGCTGCGATCGAACGTCACCTACGTGTCGCCTGGCAACGCCGGATTTGCCGAAGTGTTCGGGAAAAACAACGAGGCGCTGATGGCCATTGCTGCATCCGGCACCTATCCCGAACTGTTCGTCGCGGACTGGGCTGCATACGCCGGAGATCAGTCAAGCTGGTTCAGCAGCGACGGCATCCATTTGCAACGGCGTGGGAGTTACGCGGCAGGCGACTACATCTCACGCAAGCTGGCCCACCTCGACAAACGAGCCTGCCCACAGCCTCTCGCTCAGGGTGGGCCTGTGCTCGATCCGTGCCCCGACCCCGACCTCCGAGATCCGCTCGTCGATCTCGACTCGTTGTATCCGGTGGACCAACCACAGCCGAGCACCCCATTCCTGTTGAACTTCGAAGGCTCAAGTTCGTGGCCGGCACCACCCTGGTGGGAGTCCTGAACATCTTGCGCCGTGCGTCGCTCATCGCTGCACGTCTTGGTCACAAACTGCAATCGCCGACGCCTTCACTCGCTAGCTGCAACTTCCAGAACGCATGGACGAACGGATTCCAAGCAGGCTCAGACGGCCTTGAGGTCGGCCATCACCTTGGCCCAGCGGTCGGGGTCGCTGGCGTAGGGGGCGTAGAAACTCAGGCGCTGAATGACGTCGCCGTAGCGGGAACCAAGCTCGGCTGCGATTGATTCGGGCTCTCCGACGACGGCAAACGTATTGAGGATCTCATCATCGATGAGCGTGCCCATCTTGTCCCACTCGCCCTGCTTCGATAGCGAATTGAGTTCGTCTTGCAGACCGCCCCAGCCGTGCATATCGAGCACAGGCCGGTACGCAGGAGTCGAGCCGTAGAACGCAATTTGCTTGCGAGTTGCCATCGCGGCCTTCTCCATCTCTTCGTCGTTGTTGCCAGTCACAACGAATGACGGCCCAACGATCTCGAAGCCGTCCATGGTCTTGCCGGCCTTCTCGCGGCCACGCTCGAGTGCAGGGATCGTGACTTCGCGCAGGTACTTCTCGGTGGTGAAACCGTGGCAGATGAAACCGTCGAACGCCTCACCGGCGACTTCGGTCATCAGTGGACCGACGCCAGCCAGGAACATTTTTGGCGGGCCGAAACCTTCGAGATCTGACGCGTCGGGGGAGAACATCGGGGTCATCAACGTGTGCTTGTAGAACTCGCCCCGGAACTCGAGCTTCTCGCCGGTGAGCCACGTGTTCCAGATGGCACGAATAGCCAACCCCATCTCACGCATCCGGGCGGCCGGCTGACTCCACTCCATCGAAAAGCGCTTTTCGATGTGCGGCTTGATCTGGCTGCCGAGCCCAAGCACGAAGCGGCCCTTCGAATACGCCTGCAAGTCCCATGCCGTGTTGGCGAGCGTCATTGGTGAGCGGGCGAAAGCCACGGCGATCGACGTACCGATTTCCAGCTCTTCGGTGTGTTCAGCTGCGAGCAGCAACGGCATGAACGGGTCGTGGGCCAATTCGGCGGTCCAGGCTCCCGAGTAGCCTGACGCCTCTACTTCCTGCGCTTGGGCGGCGACTTTCGTCAGGTCGGTTCCGATATTGCCGTCGATCTTCATGAGCGAAAGATACAACGCTGGCTCAACCCGATTTCAGTCGCAGATCAGTCTTGTTCGCGAAAGAACTCTTGGATCTCTGCGGCAATCTCGTCGCCGGACTTGATGCGCATCTCAGCAGCAGCGCTCGCGGCATCAGCGTCGTCTTCGACCGCAGCGTCATGCAGCGCTTCGAGTTGGTAAATCATGTTCTGGTGTTCGCTGTGGTCGGCGACCATCTGGTCGATGCGTTGCCGTTGGACGGCGATCTCGTTGCGAAGTGCGGCACCGACAATCTTGACGCCAGTGGCTTCGTTGAGCCCATCGAGGAGTGCTGCCGAGGCCGCGGGATACGACATGGCCGAGACGTAGTGCGGAACCTGGGCCCAGATGCCAAGCGCTGGGATCTTGCGGTCATGCATGGTGTGTTCGAGCGCAGCAGCCATACCGGCGGGCACGTCGACGGAGCTCCGGGCGAACGACACGCTGGCGAGCACTTCGGTCGACGGCGATGAGCACGACAACCGCGCGGCGCGTGTATGTGGAGCGGCGAATGGGTAGGCGCCGAAACCGATCATCTGCGTGACTCCGAGCTCAACGGCGATGTCGCCCATCGCTTTCGAGAATCGACGCCAGTTGATGTCGGGCTCGGGGCCGCTGAGGACGAGGATGTCGCGGCCGCTCGGCGATTGCCCGGCGGTGAGCTCGATGTGGTGCCAACGGAGATTTGTGTTGACTCCGTCGCGAAGTTCCATTGTGGGGCGGCGGGCGCGGTAGTCGACGAAGGTGTCGTCATCGAAGCGGATCAACGGCGAAGTCTCGCACTCCTCGATCACGGCTTCAACGGCCGCAGCCGCTGCGCCGCCCGCGTCGATCCAGCCGGTCATCATGACCAGCAGGATTGGTTCGTGGAGCATCGAGTCGTCGGTGAGGAGTTCGTAGTCGCCGTCGATCATCAGGCCGAGAGTACCGAGGGAATGGGGTGCCTGCAGCGTCCGGGCAGAGGGAGAGCAGCCCAGAAGGGCTGACGGGTATGGTGCAGTCATGGTTGCTATTGACATCACCGACGAAACCTTCGAAGCCGAAGTCATCGAGAAGTCCAGTCAGGTCACCGTGGTCGTCGACCTCTGGGCGCCTTGGTGTGGGCCGTGTAAGACACTGGGTCCGATCATCGAGAGCGTGGTCGACGCGACCGAAGGCAAGGTCATCCTGGCCAAGGTGAACATCGACGAGAACCCGGCCATCGGCCAGGCCTTCAAAGTGCAGTCGATCCCTGCGGTGTATGCACTGAAAGACGGTGCTGTCATCAACGGCTTCATGGGCGCCCTTCCCGAGCACGAGATTCAAGCGTTCGTCGATGCGTTGCTGCCGTCGCAAGATGAGCAAGCACTGGAACAGTTGATTGCTGCCGGCGACGAAGCCAGCCTGCGCCTCGCGCTGCAGAAGGAACCCGCCAACGAAGAGGCGATTGGCATCCTCGGCGAACTCCTGGTTGCCGATGGTCGACCCGAAGAAGCGTTGGCGTTGATCGAACGGATCCCAGATAACGATCGGACCCGCAAGATCGCCGCAACCGCACGGATCGGTGAAGCGCCGACCGACGATTACGACATGACGCTCACCGCGCTGCTCGACTCGGTGAAGGCGGACGACGATGCACGGCAGAAATTCGTCGACATCCTCGAACTGATGGGTGCCGACGACCCTCGCACGTCTGACTATCGCCGCAAGCTGACGACACGGCTGTACTGAAAGTTAGGTGGACCACGAAGTGGTCTGCAGGCGTTATCCTTATTCGTACCGACTCCTTCCAGATGTAGAGAATCGCGCCGAGGCGTGGTTCCTGACGGTCGAGGAGGTCGATCGTGGAGGAAGTCTTTCGCCCCGAACCCGCACGCAACGTGTCCGAGCGGGCACAGGCATGGATCGGTTGGTTTGGGCTGGGTCGCCTGATCGCATCGGCAGTCGCTGTACTCATCGTGTGCGGCGGCGCCTATTGGTTAGTCCGGACGCCGCCGCCCCCAATTGAGGCAGCGCTCCCCAGGGTCGAAGCAGCAGGGTCACCCGCCTCGACGCTGCCGGTTCCGGTCGCGGCGACCCCAGAGGTATCGGCGGCGCCGACATCGCGAGTCACGGTCCATGTGGCCGGCTCGGTGCTGACGCCAGGGGTCTATAAGTTGGCCAGTGGAGCTCGCGTCCACGAGGCGATCGATCGGGCTGGCGGCATGACCGGTGACGCCGACGTCGACACGTTGAACCTTGCGGCGCCGCTTGTCGACGGGAGCCGTATCTATGTGCCTGCGGTCGGCGAAGACGTGTCAGCTGTCGCCCTCATCGACGTGCCATTCGTTGAAAGTTCCGGTGACGCTGGGCTTGTCGGGCCGGTCAATGTCAATCGGGCGACAGCGGCGGATTTGGTTGACCTTCCAGGCGTCGGGCCAGCCACATCAGCGGCCATCATCACCGAACGTCAGCGCAACGGGCCGTTCCTGAGCGTCGACGATTTGGAACGCGTCCCGGGCATTGGCCCTTCCAAGCTTGCATCGATTCGCGACTTGGTGACGGTGTGATTTTTAGAACAGGGCTTCGCCGAGTGAAATGGTTGCGAGGCCAAGTGCGATGCCTGCACCGAACCAAATGCCAGCTGCCATCCAGAAGTAGTGGCGCCAGTAGTCGTTCCATGTCGCTAGAGGATTGCGGGTGGCCCGCCTCGACGCGACCAACCCGACCAAAATCCAGGCCACGGCCGACGCTGCGACCGCGATTGGGTACATCGAACGATTACCGAATGGGGCTCCGGCGATCAACAAGCCGGGCGCAGCAAGCGCTCCACCGATCAGGCCGACGGCACCGCTCCATGCAGCATCTGACAGGTGTAGCGCAGCGTACGACGCACCGCCAACCAGGGCAGGGAGCAGCAGTCCGAGCAGCGGCCCCCGGGAACGAATGCGGGTGCGATACCAGCGTGGGCCGTCGATGAGCGGCGCATCATGGCCGCGGTTGGCGGACATGCGCGGAGGTGCAGACATCGATGAGCTCACTGCGACGCAATTGTACGGCACCGCCACGGCCGATCGAGGGCACCCTGGGCTGCAGTTGTCCGATTTTGGTGTTGTGGTCCTGGCCATCGTCGTGGCCGTATCGGTGTGGGTGGGGGAACCGCTGGTTGCTGCTGCTCTGGCGCTGGTTGCGGTTCTGCCATTCCGGTCGGTCGTCTTGATGGCCGTGGCAATCGTGCTCGCTGCCGGAGGTGCGGTGCGTTCTGATCACGCATGGAATGGGCTCCGACCCGACCAGCTCGGTCATTTCGAAGGTTGGGTCAGGCTTGTCGACGATCCGCAGCCGTACCCCTCAAGTACACGTGTGATCGTCGACGTCGACGGTGAGCGCTACGAGATTTGGTCACGGGGTCGAGCCCAGCAACTTCGTGTCCGTGAATGGCGCGGAGGGCAGTGGATTTCGGTGAGTGGCAGGCGCTCACAGCTCGACGCGCAGCGGGCCGGTCGAGTTGCGTGGCAGCACGTCGTCGGCGAATTCGACCTCGACTGGGCGAGTGACGTTGACGAGGGCGGTCCGATTGCTGTCGCATCGAACCGCGTGCGCCGGGCAATTGAACGTGCCGCGACGGCGCTCCCCGATGACGACGGCGCGCTGTTCCGCGGCCTGGTTGTCGGAGACGATCGGGATCAGCCGCCGGCGATGATCAATCGGTTTAGGGCGAGCGGCCTCTCCCATTTGACGGCGGTATCAGGGCAGAACGTTGCCTTTGTCCTGGCTGCATGCGGCCCGTTGTTGCGTCGGCTGCGCCGGTGGCCGCGGCTCGGGGTGACCGTTGGATTGATTTTGTGGTTCGTCGCATTGACGCGCTTCGAGCCTTCAATTGTGCGGGCGGGAACGATGGCGTCGCTGTCGGCACTGGCGTATGCCACGGGCCGAGAGCGAGCGCCGATTCGTATCCTTGCGTTGGCGGTCTTGGGCCTGGTGCTGATTGACCCGTTGCTGGTGTGGTCGATTGGATTCTGGTTGTCGGTCGGTGCCACGACCGGCGTCATCACGGTTGGCCCCGCGTTGGCCAAGAGGTTCGAGGCGCTCGGGCCGTTCGCGTTGCCGCTTGGGATCACGCTTGGTGCGCAGGCGGGAGTAGTGATTCCGGTGACGCTGGTGTTCGGGCGACTGCCATTAGTGAGTATTCCGGCAAACTTGCTGGCGGTGCCAGTGGCCGGTGCAGTGATGCTGTACGGCTTGCCTGCTGGCTTGGTTGCAGGCTGGCTGCCGGTCACCGCTCCCGTGTTGATGGCCCCGGCAAGATTGGGTACCCGGTGGGTCGACACGGTGGCTTTGCTAGGAGAACGGCTGGAGCCGGGCGGTGTGTGGCCGTGGGTTGGTTGGGCAGTTGTTGCGATCGTTTCGGCCATCTGTGTGGCAGTGGGCGTTCGGCGCGGTAAGAATCAAAGCCTCCATGGCGATCCATCTCCTGACCGGTGACGACGAATCAATCTTGCGTACGGCGGTGGGCGACCTCGTGAAGGCCCTGGTCGGAAACGGCGACCGGTCGATGATGGTCGACGAGTTCGACACCGCCGACTACGAATTGCGCCTCGTTGTCGATGCGGCGCAAACTCCGCCGTTCCTCTCCGACAAGCGCGTCGTGATTGCCCGCGACATCAGTCGGTTCTCAACCGACGAGGTGGCACCGCTGCTCGCCTACATCGACAATCCGCTCGATACGTCCGACGTGGTGCTCGTGGCCGGTGGTGGGCGGATTTCCAAGAAGCTCAGTGACGCTGCGAAGGCGAAGGGCAAGGTCCACAACACCTCGCCTGGGCGTGACAAGCGGTCCTGGGTACAAGATCAGATGAGGCAGTCAGGTCTCAAGGTCGACGGCTCCGCGGCCAACCAGCTTGCACTATGGCTTGGTGAGGACGCCGGGCGACTTGACGGCATCTTGGCCACGCTTGCCAGTGCGTACGGTGCCGAGGCGAAGATCTCGATGGCGCAGATCGAACCGTTCCTCGGCGAAGCCGGGGGAGTGCCGCCGTGGGATCTCACCGACGCGATCATGGTCGGCGATACCACCAAGGCGCTCACACTGCTCGGCCGGATGATCCATGCCGGAGGCCGCCACCCGATGCAGGTCATGTCCATCCTGCACAACCACTACTCGGGGATCGCCAAGCTCGACGGGGCCGGCGCTCGGAACGAAACCGATGCAGCCACAGCCACAGGGTTGAAGGGCTTCCCCGCCAAGAAGGCGCTCCAGAACTACAACAAGTTGGGTGGCGCCAACTGTAAGCGTGCAATCACCTGGCTCGCCCAGGCCGACCTCGACCTGAAGGGAGCCAAGGAACTCGACCCCGAGTTGGTCATGGAAGTCCTTGTCGCCCGCCTCAGCAAACTCCGCTAAGCCTGGGCGTCCCGAAATGGAGACCAACTCTGCGCGCTGACGATGAGGAACGGTCTCAATTTCGGTCAGGTGCCTGAATCACCTTGAAACTGAGACCGTTGCTCAGCACTGGCGCGCCGAAACAGTCTCCATTTCGGGCGGCTTGCGGTTCGAAAACGACAAAAGCGCCGCACGATGGCGGCGCTCAGGTCGAAATGAAGTGGTTCAGTCGACGGACTGAAGCTGCTTCATGAGGCGGCTCTTTTTGCGAGCTGCTGCGTTCTTGTGCATGACGCCCTTCTGGGCGGCCTTGTCGATGCGCTTGATGGCGAGACGCAATGCCTCGGTGCTGCCATCGGTGCCAGCGGCGGCTTGTGCAGCCTTGACGCGGGTCTTCACCTCGGCACGAACCGACTTGTTACGCTCGGCGCGCTTGGCATCGGTAAGGATGCGCTTTTTCTGGCTCTTGATATTTGCCATGTTCCTGATGCCTTCTTTGTCGATCTCGTCGGGCCACAGAGAGCGGAACCGAACAGCCATGCAACTCTACCGAGCCTTGCGCCCACCCCCAACGTA
>JBLIKS010000053.1:0-12710 GCA_047635555.1 Candidatus Azotimanducaceae bacterium | reverse complement strand
CGCCAGTGGCAGCCGAGATCATGCCGGCGCGCCCACCGACCATCGAGATGATGATGGCGATCGAGAACGATGCGTACAGCCCCACCTTGGGGTCGACGCCAGCGATAATGGAGAACGAGATTGCCTCAGGAATTAACGCGAGTGCGACAACGAGGCCCGACAGCAGGTCGGCTTTGGGGTTCGACAGCCATGCGTCGTGGAAGCGGCTCCGCATGCTGGCGCGCGTCGGTCGATCGAGAGTAGTAAAAGTCAAAGCGAGTCTCCTGAAGAAAACGGGGGGTGAGGGATTCCTGCCCGCCTGTCTCTTCGGGCCACGAAGTCTCCAAGGGTACGGAAACTCCGGTTGTGAATGTGTGATCGTTCCGTGGTGTATCGGTCACACCAGGGCTCCACTTGAGCTGGCGTGCCGATTGCTGCGGTGCGGTTCGGCTTCGAAGGCCGCAATACTGCAGGTGTGGGATTCGACCCGAACCGCCCGTACAACGCCAAGCCTTTCGACTACGCCCTCGTTGTCGTCTGCCTCGCTGTAGCCATTGGCTTACTCGGCTGGGCGTTCTTCGGCTAACCAGGCCGGACGGTCGTCGATCAGAACGCGTTGGTGATCAGTTCGACTTGATTGCCGGTGACGGCCGCAACGTCGAAACGGACAGGCTTGTGGCCGAGGTCATGAGCGCGTAGCCACTCGACGCCGAGCTGGCGAATGCGGCGCTGTTTTGCGACCGTCACTGCAGCTGCGGCTGGCCCGTACAGGTCAGAAGCGCGGGTCTTCACCTCGCAAAAGACGTACACGTCGCCGTCGAGCACGATGAGATCGAGTTCGCCAGTCGGTGAACGCCAGTTGCGATCGATCACCGGACAGCCGAGCCGTTCGTAGTGGCGAGCAGCAAGGTTCTCACCCCACTGGCCTCGGGCGCGGTTACGTAGATCGGGTTCGTGTGATGGCTTGGCTGTGCCCATGGGCGCGTTCCTCCAGCAGTAGATACTTGCTGGGGCGGTCAGCCCGAGGGGAACGTTCGCTCAATGCGACCGTTCGATTGGTGGCCGGCAAAACGCCGGCCAGCGCATCAGAAGGTGCGCTTCTCGCGGATCTTGGCAGCCTTGCCCTTGCGATCCCGCAGGTAGTAGAGCTTCGCACGGCGCACGTCGCCGCGCTTCATTACTTCGATCTTCGAGACCGTCGGCGTGTGCATCGGGAAGGTGCGCTCGACTCCGACTCCGTAGCTGAGTTTGCGGACCGTGTAGGTCTCTTGCAGCCCGCCGCCCTGGATGGCAATGACGTCACCCTGGAAGACCTGGATGCGCTCTTTGCCGCCCTCGACCACGCGGACGTGAACTTTAAGTTCGTCGCCTGCCTGGAACTCCGGAATGTCGGTCCGGAGCGAGTCGTTGTCGATGATGTCGGTGGCTTTCATGGCGTTACGTCCAAGTGAATCGAGTCGAGAGTGTGATGTCAGCGCGGACCCGCGCTGACAGGGCGAGTAGATGATACGGGCGAATCAGGAATATGGGACAGGCGGGAACGTGTCCAACAATTTCTGGTCGGCAGCCGACAGTTCGGCTTCCACCAGGTCAGGGCGGTCGCGCAGCGTTCGATGGAGCCGCTGTGCCCGGCGCCACTGTTCGATCTTGCCGTGATTCCCGCTGCGCAGGATGTCGGGTACACCCCAGTTACGAAACTCTGCAGGCCGTGTGAACTGGGGTTCTTCGAGTAATCCCGACGCACCGAAGCTCTCAGTGATCGGGCTCGCAGCGTTACCCATCGCTCCGTCACGCAGCCGGGTGACCGCCTCGATGATGAGGCACGCGGCGACCTCTCCCCCGCTGAGCACGACGTCACCGACGCTCACTTCGCCGTCACAAAGGTGCTGCCGGACACGATGGTCGACGCCCTCATACCGGCCACAGAGCAGGCTGAACCCGCCCGAAGTCTCGGCAAGTTCAGCGAGTTCGAAGGCCATTGCCTGATCGAACCGGCGGCCACCTGGGCTCATCAAGAGCAACGGACGAGGCGGTGCAGCAGCTTCGACGGCGTCGAAAATTGGTTCAGCCTTCATCACCATTCCGGCGCCGCCACCGAAGGGGCTGTCATCAACCGTGCCATGCACGTCGCTGGTCTGCTCACGAATATCGTGGGTCCGCAAATCAAGCACGTTCCGCTCTTGCGCTTTGCCGAGCAGGCTCTCCGCGCAGAAGTCGTCGATGAGCTTGGGGAACAGCGAGAAAACGTCGATCCGGAGCGCCGGCATCACTTGTCCAAAAGGTCGAAGAGCCCATCGGGAGTGTCAACCGTGACCACACCATCGATGCGACTGACGATGAACGTGGACGGGACAAGATGGCCCGTGTCGAGTTCCAAGATGTCTGATGCCGGATTGGTCAGAACCTTCGAGCACGTCCCGTGCTCGGTGCCATCGACTTCGACGACTTTGGAACCAATGAGGTCGTGGAACCAGAGCGCATCGGCATCAGCGATTGGTGCGGCATGGACTGCCACGTTGCTCCAGGTTTCAGCCACCGTGCGGTCGGCGATCTGGTCGAACTTTACGACCCAACGGCCGTTCGGAAGCAGCTTGCTTGCGCCGACTACAAGGTCGCCCTTGGCTGTTGCCAGCGTCGAGCCCACGTCAAGTCGTTCGGTACGGTCGGTTACCAACTGTACGAAGACGTCACCGCGCAGCCCGTGGGCGCGCCGAACGTGACCGACTTCAAGGAAGCCGTCAGGGATTGGGGTGGATCGGGCCATAGCGGCCTCCAGCCTGGTCAGTCGAGGAATTCGATGTCGAGTTCGACATCGTCTTTGCTGGCAGCTGCACGAGTGACGGTGCGGATGCTGGCAGCGGTGCGGCCACGCCGGCCGATGACGCGACCGAGGTCGCCGTCGCCGACACGCACGTTCAATGCGGGGCGGCTGCCCGACTCGTCGACCTCAACGGTGACGGCGTCGGGATCATCAACAATGGAGCGGACGATGTGCTCGAGAACTGCGACAGCCGTGGGAGCGAGGTCGCTCACTTGGCAGCCTTCTCGGCTTCGAACTGCTCGGCAGCGCCAGAGACCTTGAGAAGCTTGGCAACGCGCTCGGTCGGCTGTGCGCCTTCCTTCAGCCAGGCAACAGCCCTGTCGTTGTCGAGCGTGAGGCCAGACGGATCCTGACGCGGGTCGTAATGACCCAGGATCTCGATAAACCGACCGTCGCGAGGCGAACGGGAGTCAGCCGCCACAATGCGATACTGCGGTTGCTTCTTCTTGCCAATACGTGTGAGCCGCAGCTTGACTGCCATCTTTAATCGTCACTCCAGAGTACGTGTTCGAGAAATTGAGAACGCCGAAAGACTAACGGCACCAGGCCGCCTTCCCACGCGGGACAAGGATCACATCCCACAGTTGCCTCGACGAAGTCAGCGTGGGAGACCGGGCATTCCAGGCATCCCTGGAGTGCCGGGGAGGCCCGGAATCTCGAAACCGCTCGCTGCCGGGTCGAATCCGAGGGGCAGACCCTTGGGCATCTTCTGACCGCCCTTGGCCCCCTTGGCTCCCTTGGCTCCCTTGCCTCCCTTGCCTCCCTTGCCTTTGCCGGGTTTGCCGGCCATGCCCATCTTCTTCATCATCTTCTGCATCTCACCGAACTGCTTCACCAGCCGGTTGACGTCGGCCACGGTGGTCCCAGAGCCAGCGGCGATACGAGCACGACGGGTGCCCTGGATGATTGTCGGGAAGGTGCGTTCTTGGATCGTCATCGACGTGATGATTGCTTCGATCGGCTTCAGATCGTTGTCATCGATCTTGGCGTTCTTGAGCTCTTTAGGCACACCAGGCATCATGCTCATCAACCCGCCGAGCGAGCCCATCTTCTTGAGCGCCTGCATCTGCTCGAGGAAATCGTCGAGGGTGAATTGCCCCTCCATCAACTTCGTCGCTGCTGCCGCGGCCTGATCTTCGGTGAAGGCCTTCTCGGCCTGCTCGATGAGCGTGAGCATGTCGCCCATGCCCAAAATTCGACTCGCCATGCGGTCGGGGTGGAACTGTTCGAACTCGTCGAGCTTCTCCCCCGTCGATGCGAACGCGATTGGCCGGCCGATGACTTCCTTGACTGACAACGCAGCACCGCCGCGGGCGTCGCCGTCCATCTTCGACATGATGACGCCGTCGATTTTCAGCGTGTTGTGGAAGGCCTCGGCGGTCTGAACTGCGTCCTGACCGGTCATTGCATCGATGACCAGGAACGTGTAGTCAGGGTTGACCGCGCCGGAAATGAGGCGAACCTGCTCCATCATTTCGGTGTCGATCGACAGGCGGCCAGCGGTGTCGACGATGACGACGTCGCGACCAAGGCGCTTGGCCTCTTCGAGGCCTTTCGTTGCCGTGAGGATCGGATCTTGCGGATCGGAGAACACCGGCACGTCAATCTGGCGTCCGAGCGTGCGGAGCTGCTCAACAGCTGCAGGGCGCTGGAGGTCAGCGCCAATCATCATCGGGTTGCGTCCCTGCGCCTTGAACCATGCAGCGAGCTTGGCCGAGTTCGTGGTCTTACCGGAGCCCTGCAAGCCTGCCATCAGGACGACGGTCGGCGGCTTTGAGGCGTACGTGATGGTGAGCGTCTCACCACCGAGCGCACGGGTCAGCTCGTCGTTGACGGCTTTGACCACCTGCTGGCCGGGGTCGAGTGCCTTGGATCGCGTGGCCCCGAGCGCATGTTCGCGAATGCGGTTGCAGATCGAGCGGACGACCGTCAGGTTGACGTCAGCTTCGAGGAGCGCCGTACGGATCTCCTTCATCACCTCATCAACGTCTGATTCGGTAAGCCGGCCCTTGCCCCGGACCTTGGTGATGATGCCTTCGAGGCGGTTGGAGAGATTGTCGAACATCGCCATCCACGTTATCGGGCAGCCGGTTCCCCGACCAGGAGCCTCAGCGTTCGAACAGGGCCGAGACGAACTCTTCGGGATCGAAGTCGATCAGATCGCCGATCGTCTCACCGATGCCCACAAGCTTGACCGGGATTCCGAGTTCGGTCTCGATGGCGAACACGATGCCACCCTTGGCCGAGCCGTCAAGCTTGGTGAGGACCACGCCGGTGACGTTGGTGACCTCACCGAACTCGCGTGCCTGCGTGAGGCCGTTCTGACCGGTGGTTGCGTCGATGACCAGCAACGTTTCGGTGACCGTGCCAGCACCCTTTTCAGCAACTCGCCGGACCTTACCGAGTTCGTCCATCAAGTTGCTCTTGGTATGGAGCCGCCCGGCGGTGTCGGCCATGACGAGTTCGACCTTGTTCGCGGCAGCTTTTTCGACGCCGTCGAAAATGACCGAGCTGGGGTCGGCGCCGTCGGCACCGCGCACGATGTCAACATCCGAGCGCTCGGCCCATGCCGCGAGCTGCTCGGCCGCAGCTGCACGGAACGTGTCACCAGCGGCAAGAAGCACTGAACGACCCGAATCCACCTGCTGCTTGGCGAGCTTGCCAATGGTGGTTGTCTTGCCGACGCCGTTGACACCAACGAACATCCACACGTTGGGATTCCCAGGTTCGAATGGTTCAAAGTTGAGGGAGCGGTCAGAGCCGACAAGCCGCGCAGTCATCTCCGCTTGGAGCGCGTCGAGGAGGTCTGACGGCTCGGTGATTTCCTTGTTCGCGACTCTGACGCGCAGTCCACTGAGTAATTCGTCAGCGATTGCCACGCCGACGTCGGCGCGCAAGAGCGCCTCTTCGAGGTCCTCGAACGACTCGTCGGTGATTGCTGAGCGACCGAGCACGCCGGCGATTGCGCCAGCGAACGTGGAGCGAGCCTTTGCCAGGCGCTCGCGAAGGGTGCCAGCGGGCGGTTCCTCTTCGACTGCGGGTAGTTCCTCGACGACCGGAGCGACTCCAGAATCGACTCCTGGAGCGGCCTCGGGCTCGGCAACGAGCGTGTCGCTCTCCGGCGGCCTGGCCGGTGGCGGCGTCGGCCGGCCGGGACCTGGTTGACCAACCGACTTGCGACGATTGAGGAGGACGACACCGATGCCAAACGCAACGACAAAGACCGCCAGGATCAGGAAAAGGAACTCGATACCCATGAATCGCCGACGCTATCTCTCTCGTGGAGGGGTCAGGCCCCGAACATCAACCCCGGTCCGCCAGGGGCAACCCCTCAGACGCGCGTTCGGTGACGACTTTGGAGGACCCGCCTGGTTGCATGCTGACGCCGAGGAGCACGTCGCCAGCTTCCATCGTGCGCTTCTGGTGCGAGACCACAATGAGCTGGGCGTCTTTACGAAACTCCTGAATGAGTCCGAGGAAGCGGTGCAGGTTCACATCGTCGAGTGCAGCTTCGACTTCGTCCATCACGTAGAAGGGCGACGGGCGTGATCGGAAGACGGCGAAAAGGTAGGCCAGGGCCGTCAGCGAACGCTCACCGCCCGAAAGAAGCGAGAGCTTCTTGACGTTTTTGCCGCTCGGTTTTGCTTCGACTTCGATGCCGGTGTTGAGCATGTCGTCGGGCTGCGTGAGCTTGAGGTCGCCCTTGCCGCCCGGGAACAGCAGCGCGAACAACTCGGTGAAGTTCTTGGCCACATCCTGGAATGCCGTGGCGAACACGTTCTGAATCTCGGCGTCGACCGCCGCAATCACACGGGAGAGTTCTCGGCGAGTCGTCCGGACGTCTTCCAGCTGTTCTTCGAGGAACGTGTGGCGAGTCTGCAGTTCGTTGAACTCTTCGAGCGCCAACGGGTTGATCGGGCCGAGCAACCTCAGTTCTCGCTCGAGCTCGCGGACACGCCCGGCCGGCGTTGCTCCGTCAGGCACTTCGGGCATTTCAGCGGCTTCGGCGACAGCCGGCTCGATGTCGAGGTCCCGGCGCAACGTTTCGATCGCGGTCTCAAGACGCAGTTTGGCTTCGGCCTCTTCGAGCTCAGCCTTGCGAGCCCGTTCGCGGGTGACGTCGAGCGACTTTTCCTTGTCGGCCCGTTCACGCCGCAGCGCGTCGAGTTCGGAGCTTAAACCGCGGACTTCGTCGCTCTGCTTGCGGCGTTGCTCTGCCAGCTCAGCGTGATGGCCTTCGACGACGTGGCGATGTGTCTCGACGAGCCCGTCGAGCCGATCGATCACGGCGATCTGACGCTCGATGATCATCCGTTGGCCCTCGGCCGCGATACGTGCGTCCTTGTCAGCCTCAAGGCGTCGC
Source organism: Candidatus Azotimanducaceae bacterium (assembly GCA_047635555.1). GTDB lineage: Bacteria > Actinomycetota > Acidimicrobiia > Acidimicrobiales > Ilumatobacteraceae > Ilumatobacter_A. The sequence continues at coordinate 5,547 of JBLIKS010000053.1, read as the reverse complement.
TCAGTCTCGGCGAGGCGCCGCTCGTTCAGCTGATGACGTTCCTGGAGCCCGGCGTAACGAACCTCAACGTCTTTGCGACGCGAAGCGAGCAGGGCTGCTCGAGCTTCGAGTTCGGCGCGGAGTTCACCGCGAGCGCGTGCCGCCTCGGCCTCGGCCTGCTCGTCGCTTTCGAGTGCCGGGAGCAGCGCCTCAATTTCGCCGACTCGTCGCTGCTCACGAGTGATGTTGGTCTCGGCGTCGTTCATGTTCTGATCGAGCGTTTCCAGTTCGGCGTGGACCGCTCGGTGCTCACCCTGGGTACGTGCGAGCCCCTGCGTCGCTGCGCTGAATCGAGCGTCGTTGGAGTCAAGCTTCTTCGCCAGCTCGCGTTCAGTGTTCTGCGCCGTGCGGAGCGTCTGCTCGGCCTCAGCAACAGCGGCCTTCGCGGCGTCGAATTCAGCGGTGGCTGCAGTTGATCGCTCGGTCGCTTCCTCAAGCGCCGACGCCGTGGCGCCACTGCCGGCGGTTCCGATTCGCCAACCGCTGATACCAAAACGGTCACCGCCGCCGGTGACGACGACTGCTTCGGGATGCTGCATTGCTGCGTCGAGCGCATCAGACAGGTCGTCGATACGGACTGCCGAGCCGAGCAGCCCGTCGAGCAGATCGTTCACGCCCGGCCGCTGGCTACGCGTGTGCGGTCGGACGGCGTCGCCGACGCTCGGTGTGGTCGGCGCAGCCGGTCGGGCGCCAAGTGCAATGACTGCGCCACTCGTGTCGCTGCTACGCAGCGCGTCAAGTGCACGGCGGCCCGCAGTTGGATCGTCGACCACCACGGCCGTCAGCGACTCACCGAGTGCCGCCTCGACGACTGGCTCCCAGCCTTCGTCGATTTCGATGAGGTCGAGCAACGTGCCCAGGACGCCATCGACACCTTCGAGCCGCTCGGCTCCGGCGCGAGCGCGTGCTGCATCGAGTGCCATCTGCAGTGCTTCGACGCGCGCCGACCATTTCGATGCGTCCTCGGCCAACTCGTTGCGGATCAGCTTGCGCGCTTCGACGGTCGACTGGGCCTCGATAAGCGCCTGCTCGGCGACCTCAACTTCGCCAACGAGTGGGGCTTCGATTGCACCGGCTTCGTCGCAGTCGGTGCGGAATCGTTCGGTGTCTTCGCGCGACGCCGCAAGGCGTTCGCTCAACGATGCCTTGCGGCTGACGAGACGACGCAGCTCGGCTTCGGTGCGTTCGAGCGACGAGCGAATCGACTTGAGTTCACCGCGCACTTCGGCTGCTGCGCTTGCGGCCTTCGTCGTGGTCTGGTCGGCGCGCACCGCGTCCATGATGTTCTCGCGCTCGGACTTGAACGATTCCTCGTCAAAGCCCAACTGGCCCGTCTCGGGCTCCAACAGACCAAGCTCCCCAGCGGCCTTGTCGATCTCCTCCCGGAAACGTGCAGCATCGGCCTCGAGGTTGGCAACGACACCAGCGTCGAGCAACTGGCCCTTGTCGCGTTCGAGCGAGCGGCGTCGCTCGACCAGCACCGCAGCGAGGCCGCGAGCGCGTTCACGCAATTGCTCGACATGCACAAGCCTGTCGCTGATGTCGCTTGCTCCGCGCGCCGAAAGCTGTGCCTCGATCGCCATCACCGACGTGTCGAGAGCTGCGAGAGCCGCCTTCAGTTCGCCTTCGGCCGTGGAGCTTTCGAGCTTGATGATCGCCAACGCTTCGAGCTTGGTCCGCAGACCGGCAATCTCTCGGCCCGACACGAAGGTCTTCAGCTTGGTCAGTTCTTCGATCAGTGAACCGTGGCGTTCCGCTGCCTTTGCCTGCCGCTCGAGCGGCCGGAGCTGCCGACGGACTTCACGCAAGAGGTCTTGTACCCGAAGGAGATTTGCTTCGGTGGCATCGAGCCGACGCTCCGCCTTCTCCTTGCGCTTGCGGTACTTCAGAACACCCGCCGCTTCTTCAATAATCGCGCGCCGATCTTCGGGACGAGCGTTGAGCACCGCGTCGATTTGGCCCTGGCTGACAATCACGTGCTGCTGACGGCCGACACCAGCGTCGCTCAGCAACTCCTGCACGTCAAGAAGGCGGCAGCTGACGCCGTTGATCATGTACTCGGAATCGCCACTGCGGAACAGGATGCGCGACACCGTGACTTCAGTGAAGTCGAGGCCGAGCGTGCCGTCGGAGTTGTCGATGGTGATGCTGACCTCGGCGCGGCCCAGCGCAGGGCGCTTGGCGGTACCGGCAAAGATGACATCGTCCATCTTCTGGGAGCGGACAGACTTCGGCGACTGGGCGCCCAGCACCCAGGCAATGGCATCGACAACGTTTGACTTGCCAGACCCGTTGGGGCCCACGACGACAGTAACGCCCGGCTCCAGCGCCATCGGCGTGCTGTCGGCGAACGATTTAAAGCCTTTGATGGTCAGATTCTTCAGGTACACAGCGATCAAGAAGCTACTTGCTCAGCGCCCTACTCCACCAACCACTCCCCGTCACACTGTGCCAGGCACAGTGTGACCGGGACAGCGTGAACGTCAGCGCTGGCAGATCGGGCAGTAGTGCGTCGACCTGCCGCCAGCGACGATGCGCCGGATCCAGCCTCGACCGCAGGTGCTGCATCGCTCGCCGGCACGGCCGTACACACGGTGCTCGTTTTGGAAACTGCCGCTCTCGCCATCGACGTCGACGTACTGCGCATCTCCAAGCGTCGAACCGCCCACCTCGATCGACGCCGTGAGGATGTCAATGATCGCCGAATGCAGCCGCCAGGTCGCCGCTGCATCGATGGTATTAGCCGGCCGTTCAGGCCGGAGGCGCGACCGGTGGAGAATCTCATCGGCATAGATATTTCCGATCCCGGCGACGTACAGCTGGTCGAGCAGAAACGGTTTGAGCGCCTTGCTCGTTCCTTGGACCATTTTGCGCAATGCGGTGCGTGGGAAGTCTTCCGCAATCGGGTCGACACCAAGGTGGGCGAGGGGCGGAAGCTCAACGGCCACATTTGCCGGGTCATAGACGACCACCTCGCCGAAGGTGCGCGGGTCAACAAACCAGCACTCGGTGCCGTTGTCGAGGTGCATCACGACGTGCGTATGCGCTGGACGGTCGGCGCCAGCAGGTGCGAGGAGTACTTGGCCGCTCATCCGCAGGTGGATCATCATCGAATTGCCGGAGTCGAGCGGCATGATGAGGTACTTCCCGCGCCGCTCGGCACGCAAGACGGTCGTGTTGGTCAGGCCGTCGATCAGCGCCTCACGAGACGTCCGACGCACCACACGCTCTCGACCGACTTCGACTCGCTCGATCCGTCGGCCGGCGAGTTGCTGCTGCAGACCACGCCGAACAGTCTCGACCTCGGGCAACTCGGGCATCGATCAGCCCAGTGCAACGGCTGCGAGCGAAGCGGCAGCCTGCTCGGCAGCCTTCTTCGAAGGACCGGACCCTGCTCCGAGGATGTCACCGTCAATGATCACCTCAGCGTGGAAGCGCTTCGCATGATCGGGGCCCGTTGAAGTGATCACGTAGTCCGGCGCTCCCTTGCCTGCGTGGGCTGCGAGTTCTTGGAGGTGCGTCTTGTGATCGAGTTGGTCGAGCCGTTCGATCGACGTCGACAGGCGCGGTGCGACCCAACGTTCGACCATGGCGTAGGCCGGTTCGGTCCCGCCGTCCAGATACACGGCGCCAAGCACTGCTTCGAACGCGTCGGAGAGAAGCGACGGCTTCTCGGCCCCGCCAGCAGCCGCTTCGCCCTTGCCAAGGAACAGGTAACGGCCGATACCGATTTCTTTGGCAACCTCAGCGAGTGCGTTTGCATTGACAACGCTCTTGCGAAGATCGGTCAACAAACCTTCGGGCAACGTGTCAAAGCGGCGGAAAGCAATATCGGCAATGACCCAACCGAGCACGGCATCGCCCAGAAACTCGAGGCGTTCGTTGCTCGGCTCGCCGGGCGTCTCAGCGCACCACGAACGGTGTGCCATCGCACGTCGCAGGAGTGCCGGGTCAGCGAATTCGTGGCCGACTCGCGTCGCAAGGAATGCCAGGTCGCCGGATTCCGGATCGCTCACGGAGGCTTCAGACGCTTTCGTTGGCGTTTTCGTACACGTAGTCGACTGCATCGCGCACGGTCTTCAGATCTTCGAGGCTCTCGTCTTCTATGGTGAAGCCGGAAACCTTTTCACTCAGTGCCTCTTCCAGTGCTTCGACGAGTTCGATCAGCGCAAGCGAATCGGCTTCGAGGTCATCGGCGAACGACTGACCTTCGGCGATTGTGTCTGGCTCAATTTCGAGTATGTCAGACAGTGCGTCGCGCACAATCTTCAGGACTTCGTCGCGGCTGATGACTTCACTCATGGCGCCACCCTACCCCTCTACCAGGCTCGGGCTCTCGCCATTACCCGTTGCGTGAGTCGGTCGGCGTCGCAGCTGCGATGACGTCGCGAATTTCACCGACCAGGTCATGTTCGACCAGTTCTCTGGCGACCGCGATGCCGTTCGTGATCGCCGTGGGGCTCGACGATCCGTGCGAAATAATGCAGACACCGTCGACACCGAGCAGCACCGCGCCGCCATAGGTATCGGGGTTGAACCGCTCGTACAGCGGAAGCAGTGCTGGCATGAGTGCGTCGGCATGCTCCTTGTACTCCGGCTGAGCGAAGGCTTCGAGCAGCGCCCCGATAAGAAACTGCATGCTGCCCTCAAGCGTCTTCAACACGACGTTGCCGGTAAAGCCGTCGGTAACGCAGACGTCGATGTCAGCGCTCATCACATCGCGGCCCTCGACATTGCCAACGAAGTTGATGCCCTGGGCGTGCGCAAGGAGCTCGTAGGCCTCTTTGCGGAGTGCGTCGCCCTTGCCGGGCTCTTCACCAATCGACAAAAGGCCGACACGTGGATTCTCGATACCGAAGCCGCGGCGGGCGTAGACCGAACCCATCAGCGCGAACTGCACGAGCCATTCGGCCTGGACGTCGGCATTTGCGCCAGCGTCGAGCAGAACGGTCGGTGTCGAACCAGGGACCGGGATCGGGGTGGCGATAGCCGGCCGCTTCACGCCCTGAATACGGCCCATGCGAAGCAGCGCTGCAGCCATCGTGGCTCCGGTGTTACCCGCCGAGATCATGGCGCTGGCGTTTCCATCGCGCACAGCCTCGGCAGCCCGAACGAGCGTCGAGTCCTTCTTCTTGCGAACACTCTGCGCTGGATCGTCCTTCATACCAATGACTTCGGAGGCAGGAATCAGATCGAGCGTGACGTCACCAAAAGTGAGGCCGGCGAGGTCTTCAGGGCCAACCATAACGACCGGGGTACCGGCAGCGACGGCAGCAAAAGCGCCCTCAAGGTTGGGTTGTGGCGCGGCATCGCCGCCCATTGCATCAACGGCGACGGGGAGCATGTCCGCAGGAGATCCGAAGGGAATCAGACTTCAACGACGACGCGGTCGCGGTACCAGCCGCACTCGCCACACACCGTGTGCGGTGTCTTGGCGTTGCCGCAACGGGGGCAGATGCTCCGCGGCGGTGTCTGCAATTTCCAGGCGCTCGCACGACGGCTGCGCGT
>JBLIKS010000052.1:0-12746 GCA_047635555.1 Candidatus Azotimanducaceae bacterium | reverse complement strand
GTTTTGGTTTTCGGGGGCCTTTGGGGCCGCCTTGTGGGAGTCCTGTGGGTTGGTATGTGCGGTTGGTGTCGAGGGTGAGGGTGCGCAGAATTTCGCCGGTCGCGGCGTCGATGATGCGGATGTCGAGGTCTTTGGCGAGGCAGATGACGCGGGTTCGTGCGTGGGCTCGTCCTATTCCGATCTTGAACATTCGGCCTTGGTGACGGAGCGTGATTTTGCCGCCGACATCGATTCGGTCGCGGCGGACTCGCCAGTGCGGATCATCGCGACCCGTCGGCGCTGCTTTGAGTCGGGCCTGATACGCGACTGCCGGGGTGGACCGGTTGGCGAGTGAACGATGCGGGCGGCGATGGTTGTATTCGTCAGCAAACACGTCGAGCAGCGTCTGGAGATCGGCGACTGTGGTGGGCTGGTCAGGTTGGGCTCGAAGCCATTTTTTGAGGGTCTGTTGGAAACGTTCGACTTTGCCGCAGGTGGTTGGATGATGTGGCCGGCTGTTCTTTTGAACAACGCCCATCCGGACCAGCAACGTCTCGAATCCATTGCGGCCGCCGTTGCCGCCCCCAGAGAACCTGGTCGTGAAGATCAGACCGTTGTCGGTCAACGTCGAGTAAGGAACCCCCTGGTCAACAACGGTGTCGGTGAACGTGTCGACAACGACTTGACCCGACACTCGTCGGTGCGCGGTGATCGACAACGCCATCCGAGGGTGATCATCAAGCCACGTCAACACCTCGACATCGACACCGTCAGCGAGCAGGTAGTGGGTCATGTCGGACTGCCAACACTCATTCGGCAGGTCTGCTTCGAAACGGATGTAGGAGTTGCGTGGCCGCTTCTTCGGAGCTGGCTCAACCAAACCTGCTTGACGGAGGTGACGACGAATTGTCGACTCCGACACCAGCACTTGATGGTGGTGTTCGAGATGCCAGCGGATCGTGGCCATCCCAGCATCCAACCCTGAGGTGACGAGTTGTTGCCGCGTCGCGACAATCAGCTCGACAGTGTCTGTGTCGGTCTTGTTCGGTGACGTGTGTGGCCGTTTCGAGCGAGGCTCAAACGCCGCGACGCCGTCAACGCGGTAACGGGCCACAAGTTTATAGATCCACGATCTCGATACCTCGTAGTCGGTCGACACCTCACCCACCGATCGGTCCTCGAACACCACCGCTGTGATCACCAAACGAGCTTTCGACACTCACCAAGTGTCCGCCACCACCCACCACCAGATCCCCACAACCACCATCGCGCTGTCCGGGATGACGCGACACATCTGTCCGGGACGTCCTGACAGATCACACCATCGTCTCCACCATTAAAGCCCCTGGTAGCAGTGCTACCGGGGTTTTTTTGTTGACGGAGACGGCCTGTCGTGCCACTGTCGTGCTAGCAGTGTGCTGTTGTTGACCTCTGCTACTGGCACGAAAAGGCCGGACCGGTTCAACCAGGGCGAGTCGGCCGAGTTCGTTTCCCCAGACCGGGACCGGTATCTCGTAGGCCGAGCACCTGCGTTTTCGGCAGGGGGTCGGCGAGGGGTTGATGCGCGCCGCTTCGCAGGGAGGCAGGCAGTTCACGTTTCGGCGAGCGCCATAAGATCGCCGTCGTAGCGATCGAATCCGCACCGCGATGAGTTCAGCGACCGTGTCGCGCTCGAACACCGTTTGCGTCAGATTCGCGTGGTGGCCTACGAACTTTTTGGACGTACAGACTTGGGACCGTTGCAAGGGGCCGCCCGGCGCCTCGGGACGTAGCCAGTCGCGTTGGTGTCGTGGCCGGCAGTACGTGGCGCTCGTGGCCGGCCCGGACACACGGAATTATGGGGCGCTCGGTAAGGGCCTGATTGATGATGGAAGGGCGTTGCGACGGTTGTCGTAGCGTTCGGAGCGCCGGTCAGCGGTCTCTCACTAGGGCCTGTCGCTTTCGGGTTGACCTCAGTACGAATTGTCCGTCGGCTGGTGTTCTGATCGAGGTGTGGCTTGAAAGAGGCGCGAGCTCAACGAACTCAAATCAGGAGTGCCCACCTCGGTTTCCCATCACCGAGACAAGGAGACATTCCCAATGACCATCACGATTGGCATCGATCCGCACAAGGCGTTGCACACCGCAGTCGCGATCGACAACACCGAACACGTCGTTGACGAGATCCGGGTTCGAGCATGCAGCGCGCAGCCCGATCAGCTGCGTTGCTGGGCGACACCGTTCCCGGATCGGGTGTGGGCAATCGAGTCCGCCCGCGGGCTCGGCTACCTCCTCGCTCAGCAGCTCGTCGCCGCCGGCGAGACCGTCGTCGACGTGCCCGCGGTGTTGTCGACACGCACCCGTTTGTTGGGATCAGGTCGGGCGCAGAAGAACGACCCGAACGACGCCCGATCTGTCGCGATCACCGCGCTACGCAATGATGCACTGGGCCGTGTGAGCGTCGACGACCACGCCCAGGTGCTGAAGCTGTTGGTGAAACGTCATCGCGATCTCGGCCGCCTCCGCAGCAAAGCAGCCTGTCGGCTGCACGTGTTGTTGATGGAACTCCATCCGGGTGGCATGGCCAAGGAAATGACTGTGACCAGGGCAAACGAGCTCCTCGATCGGGCCGTGATTGTCGACGCGATGACCGAGCATCGAGTCGCAGTCGGTCGCGAGTTCGTCGAGGACATCGATCGTTACGACCAGCAGATGAAAGCCTCACGCAAACGGCTGCGCACCGCAGTCGCCGCGTCGGGGACCGAGCTCACCGATATTCGTGGTGTTGGTGTATTCCCGATCGCGATGGCCTGCAAGATGCGGACCGAGGAGTAGCGCTCGAGACTTCGCCGTCGTCCGACCAGCGAGAGCCGCCGATCGCGACGTCGAAGTCAGTCCGGAATGCGAATGCGACCGAAACCAAAGGCGAAATCGGCCTCGAGCCCGTGGTCGCCGACCCATCTCAGATACTCCCGTCGAGCGCCGACCCATGAGGTCACTTCGGGGCAATCGTCCACCAACATGACCCCGCCGGGTGTCATCCGCGGGTACAGCGCGTCCAGCGTGGCCCTGATCGGCACGGCCAGATCAACGTCCACCAGCGCGACGGCCACCTGTTCGGGGAATTCCTCCGGTGCCATCGTGCACACGTCAGACTCGAGCAGCTCGATCTCCTCGGTGCCATACAGCTTCAGCAGTTGACGCACGAGACCAATCGAGTTGTGAGCGAACAGCCCACCATCGGAGGCGGGCACACCAGCCTTGACATCATCGTCGAACTGCTGCTTCACGAAGCCGGAAAAGGTGTCGATGCACAGGTAACGACGTTTCACTTCGATCTGGCGCAGGAAGCGGTACGCCAGCGCCGACGTGCCGGCGAGATGACAACCGACCTCAACCACCGCCCCGTCGATCTCTCTGGTCCGATAGAGCTCGTCGAGGTAGCAGTACAGCCGCATCGTCGCTAGGCCCGAGACCGGATTGCGCATTGCCACTGGCGCCACCGCACGCAGTGCCACTGTCGGGACACGCCAGAGAATGCTGTTGGAGCCCACGGTAGAAATATACCGCCGAAGCAATCCGCAGACCGTTGACGGCCCTCCCCAGTTCTGAATACCTGGCATAATCGCCCCGTGACCGATTCCTCCGAGCCGGACCGAGGGACGGTGCTGACCACGCCCGACCTGGCATCCGTCGACGCGGGATCGTGGCAGGCCTCCGCCGCGACGCGCCCCGAGATGCTCGCAGCCTGGGCGTGCTCGCTGATCATCGCCCTGTTGATCATCGGTCCGCTCCTGGCTCCCGGAGCCCTCTTCCAGCTCGATCGCTCACTGGTTCCCAACGCTCCGTTTCCACTCGGCACGTTCGGCATCGGACCCGAGATTCCGCGCGACGTACCGCTGAGAACCATCCTGTGGTTCCCTGGAGCGATCATCGGCCACGTCGTTGTCGGTAAAGCCCTGATGGTCTTGAGCATCACCGGCGCTGGTGCCGGTATGTTCCGCCTCGCTCGGCGCTGCGGCCGCAGGCTGGCCGCGTCGACTGCAGCAATCTTGTACGCAACCAGCCCGTTCCTCCTGACCCGCCTCTTCGTAGGCCACCAGGCAATGTGGGTGGTGGCAGCAACGCTGCCCTGGGTCCTCCCAGCGCTCACCGATCGGCGCAGACCGCTCGCTGAGGTCTTCCTCGCGTGTCTCGCTCTCGGCCTCTCTGGTTCCTACGGCGGCATCGTGGCCTGGCTCGTACTACTCAGCGCCACGGCTTGGCGAGAACCTCGCCGAGCGGTCCTCGGCCGGCTTGGGGTCGCGCTCGCGGCATCCGCCATCTGGCTGGTGCCCGGCGTCGCCGTGGTGTCGTCGGGAACATCGATCGTCTCGTCCTCTCGCTTCGCCACCGGAACGGACTCGATCGGCGATGCCTTCGCCCTGATGGCCGGTCAAGGATTCTGGTTGGACACCTACGAAGTCGGGGTGCCGAATTCACTCGTTGCCGGGGTGCTCGGAGTCATCCTCGTTGTTCTCGCTGCCGTAGGTACGAAGCGGTTGCCGGCAGCGGTGCGACGATGCCTGTACGTCCTGGCTTCTGGATCACTCGTGTTGGCCGCAGCTCCGAGCGCACCGCTCCTGGGTTCACTCCTCGACACTCTGACCTCCACGCCGCTGGGCGCACCGTTTCGGGAGCCGCAGCGGTACCTCCTCCTCTACATCTTTTGGATGGCGCTCGCCGCGCCGCTCGGTGCGCAGCGTCTCGCACTGAAGTGGCAGCAGTATCGAGAAGCCCTCGTCCTCCTGCCGCTGGCCGTCGCCATCGTCGTGTCGTCCTACGGCTGGTGGGGGCTCAACAGCGACCTGCAACCAACACCGATTCCGGCCGGTTGGACCGAGGCACGCGAGATCATCCGCGAGGGCGGTGGAACCACCCTCGCGCTGCCTTGGGCGCGGTACCTTCCGCTCCGATTCGCCGAGTCGTCACGTTCGATCAATCCGGTGCCGAAGTTCCTCGGGACCGACGTGCTGCTGTCGAGTGACCTCGGGATCGGTGGTGAGAGCAAGGAGCGTTCAGAGAGCAGAGAAGACGCTGCTGATGAGATCGTCCGTGGCCTCCTCGAGCTCGACACGTCGTCCACCCAGGAACAGCTCGAGGCACTGGGCGTCCGTTGGATCATCGTCATCCATGAGGGCAGCTACGAGCGATTCCTGCCGGCGTTGTTGCAACTCGATCTTGAACCGGCCCTGATCCGCCCCGACATCGAACTGTATGAAGTTCCCGGATGGAGCGGCGAGGCAATCACTGCCGGAGGCGACGTCGTGTCCACGCCGCGGCCAGGGCCACCGGTTGCGTCGGTCGACGACGAACGCGGTTTCACATGGTTCCGCGGCTACCAGGCCGGCTGGCTCCGCAGTGCGTCACCGGTTCAGCGGGTCGGCCCCGGCCTCTTCGGCGTGCCGGCGGGTAGCGGTCCCATCTGGTTCTGGCCGAGTGTTCTGGTCATGCTGACCGACGTTGTCGTCGCCGCTGCCGCCACACGCGTGATCATCCGCTCGATCCGGCGCCCGATCGGGCCAGAATGACCCCGTGAACTTTGATCGACTGTCGGCAGTCCTCGTCCGGATCGGCGCGGTCATCCGCCGGTTCATCCCGTGGCCCTATGCATTTCTCAGCGCCCTCCGCGCAGCCTGGGGGCCAAAGGGCTACTTCAGGTCGGTTGGCTTGCTCCGGTCCATGGCGCTCGGCCGCCCCGTTGACGCGGACGGGTCATCACTGCCGCTCCTGAGTTACCCGATGATCCATCTGCTCGACGACCGGCTGCACTCGGGATTGCGGCTCTTCGAATACGGCAGCGGTGGCTCGACGGCGTTTTTCGCTGACCGGGTCGGGTCCGTGGTATCGGTCGAGCACGATCGGCGTTGGATCGATGAGCTCACTCCCACACTGAATTCGAACGTGACGCTGTTGCTTCGTCGACTCGACGAGAACGGCCGATACGCGGGTGCCATCGACGATGCCGAGGGGGCGTTCGACGTCGTGCTCGTCGACGGGCGCGACCGGCTGCATTGCCTTCGCCGCGCGATCGAGGCCGTCAGCGAGACCGGCGTGATCATCGTCGACGACACCGAGCGCGATCGCTACGACTCCGCTGCAAACGAAGCCGTCGCAGCAGGATTTCAGCGCCTGGACCTCGTCGGGCTCCGCCCGGGCGGCGTTCGGAACTCGACCACGAGTGTGCTTTACCGGCCGGGGAACTGCCTCAAGATCTAGGGGCAGAGCTCACCGCACTCACCATCACGTCCCGCAGCCGCTCGGCTTGCGTCGTCAGGCTGAAGTGGTCGATTGCCCATTGCCGATTTCGGTCGCCCCAGTCGTCACCGTCTGAGCCAAGCGCACGCCAGATTCCGTCGGCGAGCGCCGCGATGTCGCCTTCGTCCACCAACGGGTTCCACGGAGCGACCACCTCCGGGATACTCCCGCTCTTCGTCCCGACAACCGGCAAGCCGCTGGCCATGGCTTCGGCGAGAACGAAACCGAACTGTTCCTCCCACTTCCACGTCCGCTTGGAGGGCAGGATCAGCACACGCGACGAGCGCATCATGCCGGCGATCTCGTCGCGTGGGACACGACCACGTATCTCCAAGTGGCCTCGCGTCGCAGCCATCTCCTCGAGTTCTTCGCGAAGGTGGCCGTCACCAGCGATCGACAGGCGGAGGTCGGTGCCCTGTCCCTTCAGCCGATCGACGGCAGCAACCAGATCGAGCACACCTTTGTCCGCACCACGATTCGCGCGCAGCATTCCGACGAACAGCAACTCCGGATCGCTGACCAAGCCGGCCGGGTTCGGGTGGAACCGCTCCATGTCGACGCCCGAGTGCACGACGCTGCATCGATCCGGGTCGCACCCGAGAGCAATGGCATGCCGACGTGCCCGCTCCGTCGTGCAGGCAAACCACGATGCCGAACGCACCGTTCGTTTCGTGATCAACGAGTACGGGGGAAGGCGGTACACGATGTTTTTCGGCATCGTCTCGGAGATGTGGATGACATGGGGCTTTCCCGCTCGGGCGGCGAAGCGTGCAGCTTGGGCCGTCGTGAAGCTGTACAACTCGTGGCTGGCGATGACGTCGTACGAGCTGGGGTCGATCTCGCCGAGGCCACGCAGCAGCGCAGGCGCCGCAGTCCACCCCTCGAAACCGCCGATGAATGGCATCCGCACGGCGGCGCAGACTACGGTTTCGTCAGCGCCCCAACCGTCGCGGTCACTCACGATGGTCACGTGCGTTTCGGGCATGCCAGCCCAGATTTCGTACTTGTTGGAGGTCCGCGCTGGCTGCTCGAACAGCAGCACGCGGAGGCCTGTCTCGGCCGGCCTGGAACTTGACTCAGTCATGGTGGAACACCTGTTCGCGGGGAGTGGCGGGGCGTCGGAGAACAAGGAAAATGCAGAATGCGAGACCTGTGTACATTGCCGCTATCGACGCTTCGTAGAGACGTTGTGGGCCGAATCGAATCGAGATGATCTGGGCAGATGGAGCGGGCTGGACCTGGAACGCGGCCTGCGCATCCAATGAGGTGTTGGCCAACTGCGTGCCGTCGGCGAGGCTTGCTTCCCACCCCGGATGCGTTGCCCTCCCACTCAGTACCGAGAACTCGGTGCCATCGGCGACTCCTGGCACGGTCACTTCGATCCCACTCATCCGCTCGGCCACCGTCTCCAGACGGGAAGGCCATGGCAGCTCGAGCGCCTCGATATCGAGATCGGTCGGAAGGATCAGCACCTCGTCGATGGCAATGTCGTCGGAATGGTCGAGGGTGTGCCACCCGGCCTCCAACCGGACCGGCGCGCACGAGGTGAAGGCCGATTGATCGAGCCGTCCGTCGACGAGGCTGGCCCGGACAGGAATGTCGGTGCCGTCGAGGCGCAGCATCTGCTCACCACACTCGCTAGTCGGCGCAGCGAGCTCGTTGTCGTCCACGGAGAAGCGCCCGGTGAGCCGAGCGTCAAATGCCTCGAGAACCGAGAACCGACGTCGCATCACCATTTCCACCGGGCGTTGACCGGTGCCGACCTCGCGAGCGAAGGCGTAGCCGATGTCGGCGCCTTCGATGGCTCGCGCAAGGTCAGGATGAGCCTCCGTCGCCATCTCAACGTCAGTGGGAACCTGGCGATGCTCGGCGAGGTCGAGGTCATCGATCTCGATGCTTGCGATACCGACCTCAGCAGTACCGGCTGCGCCGGTGATGACCACCCGGATCGATTCTGTCGGGTCACCGTCGAGACGCACCACGGCCGCGTCGTCGCCAAAGACGAAGGGATACCTCGTTCCGTCGGAGACGACGACCTCCCCTGTCGCGAACTGACCACTGGATGCCTGGTCGCCGCGCACACGAACCTGCTCGACCGAACGCAGTTCGTTGAACTCGACTTCCAACCAGGGTTGCATCGATTGGGAGATCCGTCCAGACCGCCACGCCGTTCGCATGTCGCCGTCGAACGCGTTCTCTGCGCGAAACCACGGCCTCGACGCGCTTTCCAACGATGACTCGACCCCGTCCACTCCGGGAATCCAACTGGTGGTCTGGCGCTGCTCACCTGGATAGAGGGAGTAGGTGCCGCGCACGGTCGAGTCAGGCTGCAGCGGGCTGGACGCCGACAGCCCGGCCGAGGTAGCTGTCAGTTGGCGCAATGCGTTGGTGTCGGTGATCAGCAGCGGCGAGCCCTCGTCGAACCGGTCGGCCAGCGCCTCGGGAGACAGCGCGCCGGTGCTCACGAGGGGTCGCGACCCCTCGAGGAACCCCTTCATCGCAAGCGACAGCCATCCATCGCCATCGCCACTCATGAGGATCGGAGCGGCGGCGGGTACGGCCCGCACGATGGGTTGCCACTCGTCGAGTTCGTAGATTTCGACTGGCGGCAAGACGCGTTCGGTCGACGATTCATCGGAGTCGTCCGCATCGTCGACCGTGAATTCGCCGAGCCCCCCGAATGTGGCCACTCGAGCAAGCTCCGGGCTCTCGCGCCACGGATCAAGTTGTGCAGGACGTGCTCGTTGCAGCGCTTGCCAATCGAGGTCATTGCGCACGACGATGAATCGGACACCGAGTCGGCGCAGCACATCGAGTTGCGCGTCGACTCGATAACTGGGATCACCAACAGAGCGATCGAGTGCAGCGAGTAAGCTGTGCGCCTCCGGCGTGCTCGCCGGGAACGCCCCCTGACGGAGATGCGGAACCGACAGCAGTGCCGTGAAGATGTCATCGCCGACATAGCCCCAGCGGTACGCCGTCGACGTGGAACCGGGCAGTACCAGCACTCGGCCTGTGGCGTCCTGGCCTTCCTCGTTCAGCCAGTCGGCGGCCTCATACCAATAAGCCGGCACACTCTCGAGCTCGCGATTCTCGGGGTACAGGTCGAGCGTCCACGCCGGAAGCGACGACGCCACGAACAGCGCGACCCACGTGAGCCCAACGACACTCGTGGCGAGGCGCTGCGGGCGGGCATGGACAGTGCGTTCGACCAACCCACCGAACAGAACCGCCAGCGACAACATCATTGGAGCGCCAGCCTTCAGTGTGTTGCGGAATGCTGCCGTCGCTGGCGCGTTGTCGTTGAGCCAGAGGACGAGCTCGCCCCATGGCGTCAGGGGGAACGGGTGAGTACCCACGACCACGGTCAGGCTGAGCGAAGCCAGCGCCGCGAACAAGAAGCGAGGCGGCCAGTCAGACTTCACGAGGAACACGACCGCGCAGATCGGCACCATGAACGTCGCAGCGACAACGAACGGTGACTCGATCAACGGAGCGAACTGAGGACGCGGGACGATCGACCCGAATCGGAAGTACGCGAGCCAACTCCCCATCCCGCGGAGCGACTCGCTGAACGACGTCGAGGCGCTGACGAACTCAGGGTCTTCGGACAGCACCAATCGGGACGACAAGTCGCCGACGGAACGGAGGGTTCGGATGACGACGAACAGCACGGTCAACGTTGTCAACAGTGCGGTTCGAGCGACGAACGCGACCATCGAGCGGAGCTGACACGACCGTTCGACGTACACGACGTAGACGGCGGTTGGCAGGAGGAACCCCAGATTGAACAGCGTTCCCGGGAGTTCGGTCGGAAGCGACGCAGCGATGCACAGCGTGAGCGTCGCCGCCCACTTCCAGCGCTGTTCGCGTTGCGCTGCGTTGAGCACGGCGAGGTGCATCCAAGGTGCTACCGCGATCGTTGCGAGGAAGATCAGGCTGTTGGTGAAGAGCCCGAGCGACAACGGGTTGAACGCGAAGGCCAGCCCGGTCGCGACGTGCCAAATCCCCCACCTCGGGCGGAAGTGGCCGACAACACATGCCGCTCCGACCGCAGCGACGGCGAGGAGGAGTCCGTGCCACAGATGTTGCGCGAGTTCCGGAGCGAAGCCGACCGCTCGCAGCACCCAATAGGTCAGGATGGGAAACGGTCCCTGTTCGGTGCCTGCGATGCGGCCCAGCCCAGTCGTCGGTTGCCACAGGGCATTCAGTTGGCGTACCCCGCGTTCGGGCTCGAATGCGTACTCGAAGCGTGCGTCCGCGAAGTAGGAGCCGGGTTGGCTGACCAGCACAACGCCGAAGCCGATCGCGGCGAGCAGCGCCGTCGCGTACCACCGCGCACGACGAGAGGCTGCGGCCACCTCGGTCATACCGCGACCTTGTCCTTGGCCCCAGCGCCCGTCGCCGGAGAGGAGCCCGTCGCCAGCCTCGTCCCGGTACGCCAGCACCAGTGGCAGCGAGAGCACACAGGCGAAGAGCACTGCCGTCGGGGGGTTGGCGGTCAGCGCGTCACCGATTGAACCACCGAACCATCGGACCGCCTGAAGGCCGGCCAGCACGACGAACACCGTCAGCACGACGGTCGTCCCGCCCGACCGCGTGGCGCGTCTCTCCGCAATACGACCGGCGGCAGCGGCAACCACGACGGCCGCAGGAAGGAGGCTCGCGCTCGCGAGACAGCCAATGAACAGGAGGCAGCAGACACCGCAGAAGCGAACCCAGCGATCGGCATGCACCGCAACAGCGACAGCGAGCAGGCCCAGTCCGAGCGCGACGAGGCCACCCAGGTCGTCCCGAAGACCCCATACGGTCAGCGCCACGAGGCCGACCCCGACAAGGCCGTCGCGACGATCGAATGCTGTACGAAGGCGTACACCCGCGACGAAGATGAGAGCGAGCGCAGCAGCCGCCAGTGTCTGCGCAGACAGCGGTCCGGCCGAGACGAGCAGCGGCACCAGGGGCTCCAGGTTGTCGGTTGCGTCGCGTACGCGCTCGCCGTCGTCCAACTGGACAGCCAACTGCGCTGCGGCGGTCGAGAGTCCAGGGTTGAGCACCCAGCCGACGCCAGCGCCCATCAGCCCAGCCACCAGCATCGCGAACTTAGCGGTCACCGCGACTCGTTGCGCCGGCGCCGAGGCCGGCGCAACGCATGCCTCTCGTGCTGGCTCCGCTGAGATGTCAGACGCCTGCTCCGGCTCCAGTTCGGATCCTGACTCCAATTCTGGCCCGCATTCGCTCCTCGCAGCGGCGACGGCCTGCTCGGACAATCCCAGGAATGCCCACGCAGCAAGCATGCCCATGGCGATGCCAGCCGCCGCCGCAGCGACAGGTCTGTCTTCAGCGAATCCGAGCGTGGCAACAAGCCGCCCCTCGAGCAACGTCGCCGCCGCAGCGACAGCGAGAAGCGCTGCGATCACGGATGGAGCCAGCCACCTCGGGCCCATCTTGCGAGCCGCGACAGCCGCGAACGCGACGCCGGCTCCGATCGGGCCGAGCATGAGGAGCGGAACGGCGACCGCTGCAGTAATGAGGAGTCCACCAACGAGCGTCATGGGGCGATCAGAAGCTTCGGTCGATTCCCGAGTGAGTGGCCCGATCACGATCAGCGCAAGGAACGCGCTCAACGTGTGGCCGAGCAGCCACGCAGCCGCCACCCCGGGCAGTCCTTGGCCACCAACCACGAGTTGTGCCGGTACCAAAATACACAAGGCCAGACTCAGGCTGACCAAGACGGTCGCGCTGTTGCGTTCTTGGGCTCTCGCCACGTTGAGCACCGTCATCGTGACGGCGAATGGCAACAGCGCAAGGAAGAGGATCGGAAGGATCTGCGCCGCTTCTGTGTACGCCTCGCCGTAGACGCGTTCGATCAGGAGCATCGTGGGCACCGACAGTGCAAGCAACACCAGCCCGATACCGGTCGTGAATTTCAGCGAGAACCTGGCCTGCTCGCGGAAGGAACGTTCGTTGTCCTGCGCCTCCTGCAGCAGCATCCGTCCGGTGATCTGCGGGATGAGGAATGCCGATGCACACATCGTCCAGACGAGGTAGAAGTTTGCATTCTCGACTGTGGACACGCTTGCGAGCACGATCAACGGCAGGACGAAGAACGGCGCCTGCGACAACAGCAGGCTGACCCAGTTGGTGAGCGTGAACTGGATGATCCTGCGGGGCTGCTCGGGCACCGGGCGAAGTTCGAGGAATCCGGTCTCACCTGAACGGTCGACGGCGGCACCAACCAGCAGCGCAACGGGAACGGGCAGCATCATGGCCGCCCAGATCCACAGCGGGCCAGCCGACCAGGGCATGACGACCACAGCAAGCACGCGGCCAACCGTGACGACCACAGCTCGCAGCAGCACCACTCGGGGCCGTCCGAGAGCGATGTCTCGATAGTCGACCAGCGTGATGAGGCTGAGACTGTTCACCGACAGGAGCATCAGCACGAAGCCCACGATGATTCCCTGGTCGACGAGTTCAGCTGCAAACCCATT
>JBLIKS010000051.1:0-12821 GCA_047635555.1 Candidatus Azotimanducaceae bacterium | reverse complement strand
TGGCCGTTGGCGTGGTTGCCAACGATGTCGGCGCGTACTTCGTCGGGAGTGCATTCGGGCGAACACCGCTCCGTTCATGGATCAGCCCCAACAAGTCGGTCGAGGGTTTCCTCGGAGGCACCATCTTGACGCTCGTCGTGATGCTGATGGTTGGCCTGCGTGATCTCAGCGATACCTGGTCCGACACGAGCCATCTGTTGATGCTTGGCATCGTTATTGCGATCTTTGCGCCCCTCGGTGACCTGACCGAGTCGATGTTCAAGCGGAACCTCGACGTCAAAGACTTCGGTTCGCTCATCAAGGGTCATGGGGGCGTGCTCGACCGGTTCGACGGTTTCCTTTTCGCGCTCCCTGCGGTGTACTACTTGATGCTCGTCATCGAACCGTGGACCAAGTTCAGCGTCTGATCAGATGACGCAACGGCCGGTTCGCGTTGCCATCGCCGGCTCGACCGGCTCGATCGGCACCCAGACACTTGAGGTTATTCGGGCCGAAAACAAACGCCAGCCCGGCTCATACGTGGTGAGCGGGATCAGCGTTGGCCGCTCAGGCGACGCTGCGCTGGCCCAAGCCGCAGAGTTCGATATCCCGTTGATCGTGGTCGACGACGCCGAAGCTCGTTCCGAGGTCGCAGCAACCGGTCGGGTACGCGTCGACGCTGATCCCATTGCGCTGATCGATGACGCTGATGTCGTGATCAATGGCGTTGTCGGCTTTGCCGGTCTTCTGGTCACGACCGAGACGTTGCGCTCAGGCAAACGACTCGGCCTGGCCAACAAAGAGAGCCTGATTGCTGCTGGCCCGGTCGTGCAGCCGTTGCGTTCAACTCCGGGTGCCGAAATCGTGCCTGTCGACTCAGAACACTGCGCGCTCCACCAGTGCCTGCGGTCGTCGGTTGATGCTGGCCGTGAGGTCGCCCGATTGATCCTGACAGCGAGTGGCGGGCCGTTCCGAGGGAGAAGCGGAGCTGATCTCGCCGAGGTGTCGGTGGAGAATGCACTGCAGCATCCGACCTGGAGCATGGGTCCCAAGATCACCGTCGATTCGAGCACGCTCATGAACAAGGGCCTCGAAGTGATCGAAGCCCACGAGCTGTATGGCACTCCATACGACCAGATCGATGTTGTCGTGCATCCGCAGTCGGTCATCCATTCGATGGTCGAATACACTGACGGATCGACCATTGCCCAGCTGTCGATGCCGACGATGAAGTTGCCGATCGGCTATGCGCTCGGGTACCCCAATCGCCTCGCCACACCGTTCGGAACGATCGACTGGGCCACCCTCGGATCTCTCGACTTCGAAGCACCAGATCGGGCAACGTTCCGGTGCCTAGACCTGGCGTACATAGCGGGCCGTCGGGGCGGGACCGCTCCGGCGTGGCTGAGTGCGGCCAACGAAGTAGCAGTCGAGGCTTTTCTTTTGGGAAACTTGCGCTGGAATCAGATAGCTGAAGTGTGCGAAGCAGTGTTAGAGCGCCATGATGGTGGGACCCCCCACACCGTCGAAGATGTCATTCAGGCGGATCAAGATGCTCGACGGATTGCCGAAGAGGTATTACAACGATGACTGATCAACTCACACCTCCAACCGAAGAAGATGCACCCGGCCGGTCGAAGTTCGCCAGCGAGATCATGGCCGGTGGCGCTGTCACCGAGAACCTCGAGGAAGACGAGCTTGCCGGAGGCATGCGCGGCGCCCTGTCGATGCTTGCCATTCTGGGCCTGTTCGCATGGCTCGGGTTCGCCAACTTCTGGATATTCGTCTTTGTTGTCGGCGTCGTTATCTCGATCTTCCTCCACGAACTTGGGCACTACCTCACTGCCAAATGGACCGGCATGAAGGTCACTCAGTTCTTCCTCTTCTTCGGGCCTCGGCTGTGGAGTTTCCGTCGCGGCGAGACCGAATACGGCGTGCGGGCTCTGCCGCTTGGTGCGTTCGTCCGGATCATTGGCATGAACCGGATGGATGAAGTCGAGCCCGGCGATGAGGCTCGGGCATACCGTCAGAAAAGTTTTCCGCGCCGCCTCCTGGTCATTTCGGCTGGGTCGCTGATGCACATGCTGATCGCCGTCACGCTGCTTTTCGGCGTGTACGCCATTGCTGGCGAAGACACGGTTCGTGATGGTGTCGAAGTCAAAACACTCGTCGACGGTGGCGCGGCGCAATCTGGCGGTGTGCTTGCCGGCGATATCGTTCGATCGGTCGACGGTGAGTCATTTACTGGTTCGAATGAGTTCGGTGAGCTGATCCGCTCAAACGATCCTGGCGACGCGATCACCTTGACCGTGCTCCGCAACGGCGTCGAGGAATCGATTGCTGTAACGCTCGGCGTGAGCGATACCGGCGGGGCTCTCGTTGGTGTGTCGAGCGCCAGTATTTTCGAGACGATTGACCACAGCGTCCCAGCAGCTGCTGGCAATGCTGTTGCCGACATCGTGCCGTTCTCGTGGGAGTCGGCCAAGGGGGTCATCAAGGTCCTCAACCCGGTCAACATCGTCACGCACCTCACCGGCTCCAACGACGATCTGTCGAGCCGCCCCACCACGCTGGTTGGAGTCGCCGGAATATCCGACGACGTTGGTGAGAACTCGGGCTGGGCAGGCATGCTGTTGCTGCTCGCCGTCCTCAACGTGTTCGTCGGAGTGTTCAACATGTTCCCGTTGCTGCCGCTCGATGGTGGTCATGCAGCGATTGCGTTGTACGAGCGTGTACGTGAAGGTGTCCGCGGTGGTAAGCAGCGGTACTTCGCCGACGTCGAACGGCTCATGCCCTTCGCCATGGGCGTGGTCACGGTGTTAGCCATGCTGATGTTCGCGGGCCTCTACCTCGACATCACCAAGCCGCTCTGAGTGCGGGTGTTTGGTTGATTGGGTGCTCGTCACCTCGTGGATGCTGATAGCGGCGTAGCGTGTTGTTATGCAGGTTGTGAGTTCGGTTCCTCGGAAGGTCACACGTCAAATCTCGGTGGGCGATGTCAAGGTCGGCGGCGATGCGCCAATCACGATCCAGTCGATGACGATCACCAAGACTGCTGACGTCGAAGGCACGCTCCAGCAGATCTATGCGCTTGCTGCTGCGGGTGCTGACATTGTGCGTTGTACGTGCAACGAGATCGAAGCAGCCGAAGGCCTCGCTCAGATCGTGCCCCGGTCGCCGGTGCCGATCATTGCCGACATCCATCACCAGTACAAGATGGCCATGGCCGCAATGGAAGCGGGTGTCCATGGCTTGCGCCTCAACCCGGGCAACATCCGCAAGCCGGAGCACATCAAGGCAGTTGCTGCTGAGGCCAAAGACCGCCAGATCCCGATTCGTATTGGCGTTAACGCTGGCTCGCTCGATCCGAAGCTCTATGAAAAGTACGGCGGTGCGACACCCGAGGCAATGGTCGAGTCTGCCTTGACCGAGATGGCCTACTTCGAAGAGGTCGGCTTCGACTTGATCAAAATCTCGGTGAAGGCATCGAGTGTGCCGCTCATGGTCGACGCATACCGGGCGCTCAGCGAAGTGACCGACCATCCGTTGCACCTCGGTGTCACCGAAGCTGGTCCGCCGCCGGCCGGGTTACTCAAGGCAACGGCTGGTATTGCCACGCTGCTCTTGGAGGGCATCGGCGACACGATCCGCTACTCGCTCACGGCTGATCCAGTCGAAGAGGCCAAGGCTGGTCGCCAGCTTCTCGAAGCGCTGGGTCTGCGCGAGCGCAAAAACATCGACCTCATTGCATGTCCGTCATGCGGGCGCGCTGAAGTCGACGTGATCAAAGTGGCCAACGACGCGATGAAGGCCTTCGGCGATCGTCAGCTGCCGCTCCAGATCGCAGTAATGGGCTGTGTGGTCAATGGGCCCGGCGAAGCGCGTGACGCTGACATCGGCATTGCTGCGGGCAACAAGCGCGGCCACCTCTTCATCAAGGGGCAAAATGTTGCTGTCGTGCCGGAAGACGAGATGGTCGAGCAGCTTGTCGAGTGGGCCGAGTTCATCCACGAGCACGGCACCGACGCAGCACTCGCTCGTGCCGACTTGAAGAAGGCAGCACGTGAGGCCGAGAAGGATCGTGCCCAGTTGCTCGAAGAGCAGGGCGACGACGCCAACAACACCAACGAAAAGATCGTCCAGATCCGCAAGCGTTAGCCGGACAACGGCGTGACGACGTAGGTGTCGCTGTCGGCGAAGACCGGTGTGCCAGGGGAAAGATAGACCGTGGTGCCGTCGAGCGCGATTGCGAGCTCGTGGCCAACCGCGGTATGGCTGTCACCAGGTGCCAAGTGAATGAGCTCCACGCCAGCCTCGGGAAGTGGATACCGGCCGTCGGTGACCTTCATGATCGGCTCGCGCAGCGGAGCCGGGTCGACCACTTCGAGCAAAAGATCGACGTTGACCTCTTTCACGGTTAGCCCTCCGCGGACCACGTTGTCGCTCGCGTTCATCAGTTCAATACCCGAACCGCGTAGGTACGCATGCAGGTTTCCGGCAGTGAGGTGGAGGGCTTGGCCCGGCTGCAGCGTGACGTAATTGAGCAGCAGGGTCGCGGCGACGCTCGGATCGTTGTGACCGTATTTCTCGCCGAGTGTCCAAGCCCATCGCGCCTGACGGTCGTCGACCGACTCGAGGCCAGCGATCGTCGCGGTCGCGTCGAAGGCGCCTCGATACAGATCGGCGAGTGAATCTTCGCCGTGCTCTTGGACAAAATCGGCAAACTGCTCAGCACCGAGACGGCGGAGGTAGTCGATAGTCGAGCCGTATGGGCGGAACCCGCACAACGCCTCGAACTCGGTCAGTGCGACCAGGAGTTCAGGCTTGGCTTGATCGTCGGCGAAGACGCCGCGGGCATAGCCCTCAATGGCCTGCTCGGCGGTCGGGTGGGCTTGCAGCGAGAGCGGCTCGCCAGCTGACAACACCTTGAGGAGGTAGGGCAGTTGGCCCGTCAGGTCAGACAGCGGGCTGCCGTCTTCGAGCAATGTCGGGCCATTTGGATGGGTTCCGAGCCACAACTCAGCCCAGGGCTGGCCGCGGCCTGCAACGCCGAGCAACTTCGGAATGAAGTCTGGGTCACCCCAGGCGTAGTGCTGGATGGCCCCTTCGATGACGCGCACCGGCATTGTCAGTTCAATCCCAACTCGGCAACCCGTTGGAGTACTCGGTCGCGCTCGTCGGCGATGGTGGTCGTGTCGCCGTGGCCGGTGTGGACAATCGTGTGATCAGGGAGCGAAAGCAGAACGTCTCGAATCGATGCCAATATCGTCGGCTCGTCGGAGTACACGCGGCCGGTCGCGCCTGGTCCACCGCAGAACAGTGTGTCACCGCTCATGACGGCGCCGGTGGCCACGTCGTGGAAGCAGCAGCAACCGGGCGAGTGGCCAGGCGTATGGAGGATGGCGAGTTCGTGACCAGCGACGCGCAGTGAGCGGCCAGGTTCGATGGGTGCATCGAAGTCGTGTTCGGGGTAAACGACGTCCCAGAGGAAACGGTCGAACTCATGGAGCATGATTGGTGCATCGACCGCGTCACGCAGCGCGACCGCGGCGTTGATGTGGTCGTTGTGGCCGTGCGTCAACACGATGCCCCTGACCTTGCGGCCGTTCACTGCATCGATGATCGGCTGATGGTCATGTGCGGCGTCGAAGATCAACACTTCCTTGTCGTCACCGACAAGCCAGATGTTGTTCTCGACTTCCCACTCGCCGCCGCCCAGAGCAAAAACACCTTCTGTGGTGACCAGTTCGATGCTCATTGGTTCTCAATCATGACAACCGAGCGCAGTACTTCGCCGCGTTCCATTTTGTGAAAAGCCTCTTCGACATCGCCGAGACCAATCTTTTCTGACACGAAGCCATCGAGGTCGAGCCGACCCTGCAGGTACAGGTCGATGAGCATCGGGAAGTCGCGCTCGGGAAGGCAGTCGCCGTACCACGAGGACTTGAGCGAGCCGCCGCGACCGAAGACCTCGATAAAGGGGAGTTCGATGGTCATCTCCGGGTTCGGCACGCCAACGAGGACGACCGTGCCTGCCAAATCGCGTGCTTCAAAGCACTGTTTGTAGACCGCCGGGTGACCGATTGCTTCGATGCACACGTCGGCACCGTTGCCCCCGGTGACCGACCGGATGTAGTCGACCGGGTCGGTGTTCTTCGAGTTGCACACGTGGGTGGCGCCGAAGCCCTTCGCCCATTCGAGCTTGGTGTCGTCGATGTCGACAGCGATGATCTTCGACGCTCCAGCGAGCTGCGCGCCCGCGATTGCCGCGTCGCCGACACCGCCACAACCGAACACCGCAACGCTCTGGCCACGGGTGACCTGACCGGTGTTGATGGCTGCGCCGAGGCCCGCCATGACGCCGCAGCCGAGCAGGCCGGCAGCCTCCGGGGGAGCAGCAGGGTTGACCTTGGTGCACTGCAACGAGTGGACGAGCGTCTTTTCGCAGAATGCGCCGATGCCGAGTGCCGGCGAGAGTTCTGTGCCATCGGTGAGTGTCATCTTTTGCTTGGCATTGTGAGTGTCAAAACAGTACTGCGCCTCGCCGCGTTTGCACGCTCGGCAGTTGCCGCACACGGCGCGCCAGTTGAGGATCACGTAGTCGCCGGGAACGACGTTCGTGACGCCCTCTCCGACCGATTCGACGAGCCCTGCGGCCTCGTGGCCAAGGAGGAACGGGAACTCGTCGTTGATGCCACCCTCGCGATAGTGCAGGTCTGTGTGGCAGACACCGCACGCCTGAATGGCAACGACGGCCTCACCTGGGCCGGGGTCAGGGATAACGATTGTCTCCATCGAGACTGGCTCACCCTTGGCTTTGGCAATGATTCCACGTACTTCCTGGCTCATGCGGGAAACGTATCGCACACGCAGCCGAGGCACAGACCCGCGGCGTACTTGCGGTCTCACTGCCGGACCCGGCGCCACCTGTTGAACCAGCCGCGCCGCCACCCCAACTCCTGGACGGAGAAGGGCTAGAAGAGGCGAAGGTCGTCGGGCTTCATGCCGCGGAGTTCGTCGTAGTCGACTTCGACCCACGTAAATCCGCGTGACTCAGCAAGAACCTTCGCCTGCGGCTTGATGACCTGCGCAACGAAGACGCCGCGGATTGCTCCGAGGGACGAGTCGAGCTTGAGGCGTTCGATGTAGCGCGTGAGCTGCTCGACGCCGTCGATCTCTCCACGGCGCTTGACTTCGATGGCAACGACCTGGTCTGATTCGTCACGGCACACGAGGTCGATCGGTCCAATTGCCGTCGGATACTCACGGCGCACCAGCTTGAGGCCACCCTCGATGGCATCGGGCGAGGCTGCGAGTAGCTCCTGGAGGTGTGCCTCAACGCCGTCCTTCTGGAGGCCGGGGTCGGTGCCAAGTTCGGCCTCGACGTCGCTCATCACTTCGTGGAGCGTGATGGTCAACGTTTCCTTCTTCGGGCTGGTCACAATCCAGCGATGACCGCCGCCGTCGGCAGCGTCATCTTTCTCTTCGACGATTGTGTTCGGGGCGTTCATCCAGTTGAGCGGCTTGTATGCGCCGCCGTCGGCATGAATGGCCACGCAGCCGTCGGCCTTCACCATGATCAGCCGGTTGGCCTCCGGGAGGTGCGCAGCAAGCTTGCCGGCGTAGTCGACGGAACACCGGGCAATGAGCAGACGCACGGCATGCGACGTTATCGGCCATGTGCGATCTCGGCTGCGGCGGACACCGACGCTGGCCTATTTGCAGCCCGACCTAGCGCACGGAATCGACGTGATCTTGCATCCGTTTTTGGATGAGCGCCCGACGTTCCTGCAGTTCCTTGTAGCTGAGTGAGTTGACGCTCGACTCGAGCCCCATGCTCCTTTTGACACCGTCCATGTCGAACTCGACGGCGGTCGGGTCGATTCCGAGTTCGCGGCCAAGGCGCTCACCGTGCTTCGTGGCGAACAGCATGGAGATGTTTGCGACTTCACCAATCAGGTCGAGTTCGGGAGCAAGACGCGCGATTGCACCGTCGAGGAACACGAGGTTCTTGACATAGAGCATGAGTTCCTTGGGGAGCTTGGCGCCATAACCCAGCAGCGCCTTCACGATTCGCTGCACCTCATGGACCATTTCCTCGCCGCTCAAGGTCGTGGGGTCGATCGTCGCCTCGTCGAGCCGGAGGTCGCTGATGACGGCGTCGAGGTCGGTGTCTAAGGGGAGCGCTCCGAGGTCGCGCAGGGCCGCCATTTGGCCCTTCACATCGTTAGTTGTTGCGCTCAGCATGAAACGCAGAAATGCATTGCGGCGCCCACCGGAGAGTCGTCCGACGATGCCGTAGTCAAGGAGGGCGGTTCGGCCGTCTGCGAGGACAAGCAAGTTGCCGCCGTGGAGGTCGCCGTGGAAGATGCCTTCGACGACAGCGCCCTCCATGAACGCGACCATTGCCGTCCGGACAACGTCGACCGTGTCAATGCCAGCGTCTTGCATGCCGACCACGTCATCGAAGTTGAAGCCGTGGAATCGTTCCATCACGAGCACGCGTCGAGTCACGAGCGAAGGGTGCGGGCGCGGGACGACGTAACGCTCTTGGTCAAGATCGTGCAGCATCGCGGCGACGTCAAGCATGTTCGCCGCTTCCATCCGGAAGTCGAGTTCTTCGACAATCGTCTCGGCGAACAGTTCGACGAGTGACGGCGGATTGGCGAGCGCCGCGACCGGAATACGGCCGACCAGGTGCGGGGCGAGCCAAGCCATCACGCGGAGGTCCTTGCGGACGTAGGCAGACACGGTTGGTCGCTGGACCTTGACAACGACTTCCTCACCCGTTTTGAGGCGGGCGACGTGGACCTGGGCAATCGACGCTGCGGCCAGCGCGGTTTCTTCGAATGATTCGAAGATGTCTTCAAGCCGGGCACCAAGATCTTCTTCGACCGTGCGGCGGACCACGTCGAAGGGTTCAGCTGGAACCTGGTCGCGGCACTTCTTGAACTCGGCGACCAGCTCGGCTGGGAACAGGCCGTCGCCCGACGAGATGATCTGGCCGAGCTTGATGTACGTCGGTCCGAGGATCTCAGCAGCCTCGCGTAGCCGACGAGAAATCACTGCTCGACTGGCCTCAGGCGTGTCGAACTTCCCGCGTTTCTTCGAGATCAACCATGGGGCGACCGCCCGAACAAGCCGAGCCGAGACGCTCACGACGCGCGACCCCGGAGGCAGCCGTGACGGCTTGGTGAGAGAGGGGACCTCGGCTTGGGCTTGGGAGCGCAGCGTCGCAGCAAGCTCCACCCATCGAACTTCTTCGCGGCGGACGTCCCAGGGGCCATCCTCGCTGAACGCTCCCCAGCCAGTGTCGGACGGGGCGCTCGGAGTGGTCGACGATGACGACATCCACCAAGGATGCCGGAATTTGGGCCGTTCGCCATCGCTGAGATTGACAGAAATAAGAGTCAAGGGATATGTCACAGCGGCCGATACCTGAGAATGATCGCAATTGTCTTCACTGTCGCCGAAGTGTGTGTCGTGTCCGCCTTCGCGACGCAACTGTTCCGTAAGCGTGCGGTACTGCGTCCGGCACACGCTCGAACCACCCGCTGAGTTGGCGATAACGGCGTCGAATTGTCCGGTGGTGCCCCCAGGGTGCCAACATCAAGCAATGACAGAACGACCGTTCAACGTGCTCGGTATTCAGCAGATCGCCATCGGCGGGCTCGACAAGGGAGCACTCACCGGGCTCTGGACTGGCCTACTCGGCGTCGAGAAGGTCGGCGACTACGTCGCCGAATCCGAGAACGTCGATGAAGACATCCTGCGGCTCGGCTCAGGTGCGCACGCAGTCGAGATCGACCTGATGCAACCGATCGACCCAGACAAGTCGCCGAAGGTGCACAGCCCCGCACTCAATCACGTCGGCCTCTGGATTGATGACCTTGCGGCTGCGGTGGCGTGGCTGACCGAGCAAGGCATGCGTTTCACGCCTGGCGGTATTCGCAAGGGAGCGTCGGGGTACGACGTGTGCTTCCTCCATCCAAAGGGCAACGATGAGTCGCCCCGCTCGGGCGAAGGCGTCCTGATCGAGTTGGTGCAGGCGCCGTCGGCTGTTATCGAGGCGCTGTCGTCTTAGCGCTCGACGGTCCAGCTCACCGACTCAAAAATTCGGCGGACGTTTCTCGCGTAGCGCAGCGACGCCCTCGGCGTATTCGGCAGTACCCATTGACACATCCAGCAACCGAATCGAATCACGGACAGACGCAGCAGGGTCATGGCGGAGCAGGTCGGCTGCGAGCTGTTGCTTGGTGAGTGTCACGGCGTTCGGCCCGGTCGATGTGGCCAGCAGCTGGGCATACGCCTGCGCTGCGGCCAACGTCTGTGCACCGTCGGCTTCGACGCCGTTCCACAGACCCCAGTCAGCGGTTTCGGCACCGGTGACAATCCGGCCAGATAGCAGGAGGTCGTTGGCACGCGTCACGCCGACGAGCCGGGGGAGTGTCCAGCTCATCCCGTACTCGGCGGGAAGGCCGAGCTTCGGTGCTGCAGTCGTCAATTTCGCGGTTGCCGAAACAAATCGCAGGTCACAGAACGTCACGAGGGCCAGCCCGACCCCGGCACAGGCGCCGTTGACCGCAGCGATGATTGGAAGGCGATACCCCAGCTGCCAAGCGAAGTCGGCGTTGAGTCGCCCTTCGAAGATGTCGCCGGCTCCGGGCTGTGCCGGTTCGAGTGGCATCCCGGTGTCGTAGCCGCCTTTGTCGACGTGGCCGGCCAAAGCGTCGGAGTCGCCGCCGACGCAGAACGCCGGCGGCGTGCCGGTGACGACCACCGCACGAAGCCCATCACGATGTTCGAGGTCGGTCATGACCGTTCGGAAATCAGCGTGCATCCGACCCGTCCACGCATTGTGGCGGTGCGGCCGATGCAGCGACACTGTTGCTACCGGCCCGTCGATGTCGCATCGGACAGTGTCGCTCATCCCCACATCGCTTTCAGCACGCCTTCGGTCAGTTCAGGTCGGCAGACAAAGAAGTCAGGAAGCCATGCGTCGCGATCGTTGTAGATCAGTGGCGACCCATCGAGTCGGCTGGCATGGAAGCCAGCGGCCATGGCAACAGCGGCAGGAGCTGCGGAGTCCCACTGGTACATGCCACCGTCGTGGACGTAGATGTCCGCTTCGCCGATCACCACGGCCATCGCCTTTGCTCCGGCTGATCCGAGGCGCACAGCGTCGCAGCCCAACCCCTCGGCAACGAGCACAGCGGCGTACGGGGCCCGGTGCCGTGAGGTGATCAGGCGCGGACGGTCGCGGTCGAGGACCGGCATCGGCGGTGCTGGGTCGGTCGAAAAGACCATGTCGACGGCGGGCAGACTGACTGCGGCAGCGCCAAAAGCCTCGTGTTCCCAGAGTGCGATGTGCACGGCCCAGTCGCTGCGGCCCTGTTCGCCGTATTCCCTGGTGCCATCGAGTGGGTCGATGATCCAGACCCGGTCGGCGTCGTAACGCCGTGGATCTTCAACGCCTTCTTCTGACAGCACGGCATCGTCTGGGCGGTGTGTGTGGAGTTCGCCGGCGATGAAGTGTTGCGCTGCTGCATCACCCGAGTCGCGGACGTCCCAAATCGAGGCACCAGCAGCGAACATCTCGCCGCGGAGCTGGACGAGCAGTTCGCCTGCCTGGACGGCGAGCCGCGTGGCGAGCTCGGCATCGGTTTCAGGCATCGTCGCAGTCTCGCAGCGATCAGGGGCGCAAAGCACCATTGCAAGTCGGATGCCAGTCGGATGCCAGTCGGATGCAATTCGGAGTTCGAAGAGCGCCCGACCGTGGGCTGACCTGCCACACTCAACGAAATGTTCGGCGGACAACGGGTCAAATACGGCAGTGAACGGAATCAGTTCGGCATACTTCGAGCCGGCCGTCGACCTGCGACGCCGCAGCCGATCGTCGTCTTCGTACATGGCGGCAGTTGGGCCATGCCATACAACCGCTGGGTCATGGGGCTGCTGGTCCGCGATGCGCGCCGCAGGGGCTGGGCGACGTTCAACGTCGAGTATCGAAAGCTGGGGCGCTTCGGTGGCGGCGGCGGTTGGCCACAGACATTCGACGACGTCCGCGACGCGATCGAGTTGATCACCGAGGGCTTACACGGCCGCGGCGATGCGATCGACCCTGCTCGCGTCGTTGTCATTGGGCACTCCGCTGGGGCGCACCTCGCGCTGTGTGCCGTTGGCGCGAGCGGCCGTCGGCTTCCGGCACTCGTTGTGTCGATGGCAGGTCCGACTGATCTCGAACAGATCTCAGCCAACGGATCCGCAACGGTCGATGCACTCGTGACGAACGCTCCTGAGGTCAACCGCTGGAGGCTGACGTCACCTATCGAGATGCTGCCATTCAAGGTACCCGTCGTGTGTGTGCACGGCGAGGCCGACACCACGGTGTATCCGTGGAACTCGAAACGGCTCGTCGATCTCGGTGCAGCCAGCGCAGTTTTCGTTCCTGACGAGACGCACGTCGACGCACTCAAGCCGAAGTCTGCGATGTGGGCCGCTGCTATCGAGGCAGTTTTGTCGACATTCCAGTCGACGTTCTCGTGATATGTCTGTGCACTGGGGTGCGCAGACGTATCACGAAATGGGTCAGCTGAGCTTTTTGTACTTGATGCGGTGGGGCTGATCGGCGCTGGCGCCGAGTTCTTGCTTGCGTCGTGCTTCGTACTCGCTGAAGTTGCCTTCGAACCAGCGGACATGGCTGTCTCCTTCGAACGCCAACACGTGTGTGGCAATGCGGTCGAGGAACCAGCGATCGTGGGAGATCACCACGGCACAGCCGGGGAACGATTCGAGGCCGGTTTCGAGGGCACGCAGTGTGTCGACGTCGAGGTCGTTGGTCG
>JBLIKS010000050.1:0-12850 GCA_047635555.1 Candidatus Azotimanducaceae bacterium | reverse complement strand
TCTCACCCATTGAAATGAACGCCAACAACACATACGAAGCCGAACAGATTCAAGCCCTCAGTGGCCTCAGCCATGTCCGGGCCAGGCCCCTCATGTATCTGGGGTCTGCTGGCGTCGGGATTGCAGGGCTCCACCACCTCATCTGGGAGATCGTCGACAACTCCGTCGATGAGGCAATGGCCGGACACGGTGACCGCATCGAAGCCACGCTGCACCGCGACGGCTCGGTCTCGGTCCACGACAACGGTCGAGGCGTCCCGGTCGGGAACATGAAAGACGGCCCGCACAAGGGTCGATCAGCGCTCGAAGTAGTGCTGTGCGAGACCAATGCTGGCGGCAAATTCGACTCTGACAGCTACAAGGTTTCCGGCGGGCTCCACGGCGTGGGTGCATCCGTCGTCACTGCACTGTCGAGCAAGATCGCCGCCGAGGTCCGCCGCGAAGGCAGCGTCCACCGCCTCGTGCTCGGCACCAAGAAGAGCCGCAAAGGCGACATCGAGCCTGGCGTTGCGATTGAACCAATTCATATTGTCCGCAAGTGCGCCAAGGGCGACACCGGCACCATGGTCAGGTTCTGGCCTGACCTCAACCTGTTCCATGACGACCACGGGATCGCATTCGACCAGCCTCAATGGTCACTACGCATCATTGCCGACCGGTTCCGCCACAAAAGCTTTATTCATCCCGGCGTCACGTTTGCCGTCATCGACAATCGCAACGGCGCCAAAGAACTCTCCGAGTGGTGCTCAAACGGCGGCGTTGCCGACCTCGTGACCGAGATGACTGCCGACACCGGCCTCGTCGCGCCGGTCGTGTCGTTCCAAGGCGACGACGGCGACATCACGCTCGATGCAGCGATTGCCTGGACCGTCGATGGCCGCGACACCAGCATCGGATTCGCAAACGGCGTCGCGACCCCGGAGGGCGGCACGCACATCAACGGGTTCCGAACTGCCGTGACCGAGTCAGTCCAGAAGTACATCGGTGACCGCGACATGTTGAAGGACAAAGAGTCGCAGCCGAACACCCGAGACATCTTCGCCGCCGGCCTGATGGTCGCCTCCATCATGCTGCCTGGCCCGCAGTTTGCCGGGAACTCGAAGTCGAAGCTGATGAATCCTGAGGCCACGTCTCGAACGCGTGCGATTGTCATGCCTGCCATGGCCCGTTGGCTCGAAGAGAACCCGGAACCGGCAAAGAAAATCGCCGACCTCGCCATCTCATCAATGCGGTCCCGAACCAAGTCAAATGCGGAACAAGCAGCCGTCCGCGCTCTGCTGAGCAAAGGCAACAAATCACGCAATGGGTTGCCTGCGAAACTGCGCGATTGCACGTTTAAAACCGACCGGCCCACCGAGCTCCTCCTTGTCGAAGGCGAGTCGGCAGGCGGCACCGCAATCGATGCCCGCGACCCTTCATTCCAAGCGATCTTGCCGTTACGCGGCAAGCCGCTGAACTCGTACCGCGAGTCGATCAGCCGAGTCGTCAAGACAATGGCCGATCTCATCTTGTCGATGGGTTGCGGCATCGGCGACGACTTCGACCTCGACAAGCTCCGCTACGACCGCCTTGTCGTACTCGCCGACGCCGACGACGACGGCCTCCACATTCGTGCACTCATCCTGGCGTTCCTCTACACATGGTGCCCGGGCCTCGTCGAGTCCGGTCGGTTGTTTTACGCGCTGCCGCCACTCTGGACGACCGTTCATCGGGGCGAGCGGATTTACCTCGAAGACGACGCCGCTATGCGCTCGTGGCGAGCCGAAAACCCCACCCACAAAGCCCACATGGGCCGCTTGAAGGGTCTCGGCGAGATGGATGCCGACGAACTTCGCTCCGTCATGGGAACCGACCGCAAGATCGGCGTCGTCCACATCGAGGACCCCGCCAACCTGGCCCGCCTCGCCGAGCGTCTCTTCGGCCCGAAGTCCGAACTCCGCAAGGCGTGGTATCTCGAACGATCCGGCGAGTCTCTGACCGTCGGAGGAGCGAACTGATGGCCCGCAAGAAGAAGGCCGCTGCTGCGGTTCAGTTCACCGAGACGATTATCGAACTGTCGGCTGGGGACCAGCTCGATCGCGACTACTTCGCCTATGCGCGAGCGGTCGTCGAAGATCGTGCAATCCCTTCCGCTGCTGACGGGCTCAAACCAGTCCATCGCCGGATCCTGTGGGACATGTGGACACAACGGCTCACGCCCGACCGGCCGTTCGTCAAGACCGCCCGCGTCGTCGGCGACACGATGGCGTTGTTCCATCCGCACGGCGACGCCTCGATCGCTGATGCTCTCGCGCGCCTCGCGCAACCGTTCTCGAACCTTGTGCCGCTCCTAGATTTCCACGGCAACGTTGGCTCGCCCGACTTCTCGCCGGCCGCACCGCGCTATACCGAAACTCGGCTCGGGCAGTTCGGTGTCATGTTGCTCAACGAGGTCGACCAGGGCGTCGTCCCCATGGTCGAGAACTACGAAGGCTCAACCATTGAGCCAACGGTGCTGCCCGCCGCCTATCCCAACTTGCTTGTCAACGGCGCCAACGGCATCGCCGTTGGGCTGTCGTCGTACTTGCCACCACACGACCCCCGCGAAGTGTGCCAAGCAGCGTTGATGCTCCTCGACCGCAAGTCAGCCAGCATCGACGAACTGATGACCGTGCTGCCCGGCCCGTCGTTCCCGTCCGAATGCACCGTCACCAACGGCGACGAGCTCAACGACATCTACCGCTCCGGTCAAGGGCGCGTCGTGGTCCGCGGCGCCTGGATCGTCGAGCCTGTTGGCCGTAACCGTCAACAGATCATCATCACCTCACTGCCGTACGCCGACACGACCCTCGGTTCTGTCGAGAAGTTCATCGCACAGGTCGGAGATGCACTCGACAACGGCGATCTCGCTGGGATTACTGCGTTTAACGACGAATCGTCGAACGGCCAGACCCGCATCTCGGTGGAGCTCGCCGCCGGCGTCAACGCCGACATGATCACCCCCGGGCTGCTGCGATTCACGAACCTGCAAGTCACCAACAAAGTCCAGATGCACTTCCTGGACGAGAATGACACCGTCCGGCTCTACAACTTGCGGAGCGCCCTGCAGGCGTGGATTGCCCATCGCATCCGTGTCGTCGTTTCCCGCTCGGAATACCGGTTGTCGAAGATCGCAGAGCGGCTCCACCGACTACGCGGGTTCCTCGCCGTTCTCGTCGACATTGATGAGACCATCAGGATCGTCCGCACGTCAAAGACCCGAGCGATCGCCCGCGAGCGCTTGATCGAACGGTTCTCAATCGATGAGACCCAGGCCAATGCCGTTCTCGACCTGAACCTCGGCCAGCTGACCGAAGACGCCGTCGTCGAGTTTCAGACCGAAGCAACAGCCCTCGAAGCCGAGCAGGCGAAACTCGAACGGCTGCTGTCATCGGAGACTCGCCAGCGCACACAGGTAGCACGCGAGTTGACCGAGACGATGGACTCCTTCAAAGACCTCCCTGAGCGGGTCACGACGATCACCACTGAGAGCGCTCAAAAGGTGTCAAAGGCCCAGATGGTCCTCGACGTCCCAACGACGCTCTACCTCGACGCTTCCGGATGGATGCAAGCAATCGGGCAGGGCTCAAAAGCCAAACCAAAACTGGTCCCGCTGCACACGTTCGACACGACCACCGCGACGACGCTCGTCGCGCTGACCGATAGCGGCCATCTGTTCCGGACCCTCATCGCCAGCGTTGGTGAGAAGCCGACCGCTGCGGCCAGTGTGTTGCCGGGCCTGGCGGGTGAACCAATCCGCTGGTGGCTCGAGCCTGACCTGCCAGCTGATCTACTGCTCGTCATGTCGGACGGCCAGGTGAAACGCATTGCCACGGAAGACTGCGAAGGCGGCGATCGCAAGGGCGGCATCTCGATCGTCAAACTGGCCGCCGGAGCCCGCGTCGTGACCGTCGAAGCGTTCGACGACAACGCTCACATCCTCGTCACCACGTCGGACGGACAAGGCATTCGTTTTTCTCCTGACGGTTTGCGCCCGATGGGCCGGACAGCGGCGGGAGTGCGCGGCATCAAGACCGACGCCGAGGTCGTCTTCGGTGGCCTCCCGGCCATCGGTGATGTGCTCCTTCTCATTACCACGAAGGGGTTCGGCAAACGCTGTGACCCGGGCGAGCTTCCCGAACAGAACCGTGGTGGCAAGGGCGTGCGCGTCATGCCTGCCGGTAAGTGGGGTCCGCTCCACACCGGCGCGCTGACCAGCAGTAGCGACGTCCTCGTGTTCGACACAGGAGACAACACCGAGCCGACTTCGGTGTCAGTGGGCGCGTTCCCGCAGGCAGCCCGCGACGCCAAGCCGGGAAAGATCCGCGGTCACAGCGCCAACATCGACCGCATCATCAGTTAGCCGAGTTGGCCATCGATGAGTTCGGTGATCTGTTGCTTGACGAAGGTGACGATCTCCCTGTCGAGTAGCGACGCGCCCATGCGGACAGCGTCGGCAAAGATCGCTGGGCCGAGCAACGACCGCACTTCTGCGACGCTGCCGGAAAGGCGTTCGGCCTCCGCCTGTGCGATCGGCATGGCCTCGGCTGCTCCAACAGCGGCGAGTGCGCCGTGCAGCATCGCAGCCGGCTCAAGCACCCCGAGCTCGACCAGAATCCCGAGAACGCGGCGGCGAAGCTCGGGTGCGTACGCCCGAGGCATCTCGGTATCTCCTAAATCTCAGGAGCATGACCAAATCCAACAAACCGAGTCCACCAAAAGGTGCCCTTCAAACTGATCCATCGGTACTACACGGCCACCGGCCGGGTTGATCAGATGTGGTCGGGGTGGGGAGATTCGAACTCCCGGCCTCCTGCTCCCAAAGCAGGCGCGCTAACCAAGCTGCGCTACACCCCGTATCCGCCCTGTTGGGCCTGTGGAGCCTAACGAGAGTTAGAGCGCAAACGCGCGGCCCATTCCAGCCGGCGGCGCGGGCCAATGGCGCACCCCGACATCAAGGCCAGCGGCGCTGAACGCGTCGGTGAGTTGGTTGACGTGGAGGTCGAGTCGACGGTCGGTCGAGTCGATGTTCGTCATCACCCGAACCACGTCGAGGTACGCGCGGCGATAGAGCGCCCCGTGCCCGTTGGCCGGGCCAGCAAGGACATGGGCAAGTTCGTGGGCCGCTGTAGCAATGGTCGTTTGTGAGCGAGCAAGGCGGATCACGCCCAGCCCTCCGCCAGAGGCGGTGCACCGAGTGCTCGACGAGTGGGCATCTGACCGGGCAGCTCGAACATCCACTGCCCCGCCGGGCCACCAGGAGTCAGCCACAACGGCGTCGATCAGCACTCGCACCTGATGAAACTGCCGGACAACTTCGAGATCGGTACCGTCGAACGCTGCCAACTCGGCTGCGTAGAGCGCGCTGCGTTCCGCGTCGCTCACGGCTTCGCGCGCCCGATGCTGCGTCGACCCGAAAGCCTCGAACGTCCAACGTCTGCTCGGCTGGCAGCGACCGACCCGGCGTCCCAACCACCAGCCTGCGCTGCACTCGGCGCCCGAGCCGTACGCACCCGACCAAAAGCTGTTGCTGCAAAATCATCGATCCGAGAGTTCCGGCCCAGTACGGCAACCGCACGGCGTCCTGAATCATCGACGGCACGCTCTGAGCCTGCGGCAACCGCCTGCGATTCTTTCAATGTCTGGCTGATCTTCTCGGCAAATCCGAACAGAAACGACCGTCGGAAGCGCTGCGTCGCTGCCGGGGTCCCACGACGTTCACGTGCCATCTGCGACGCCGCCTGCTGGTGGAGCGAGTTGTAGAGCACCTCGACAACATCCAGGTCACTCCGAAAGCCCGCCGCCATCGCAACCGTGCCGTTGGGTCGCGACACAAAGACCACGCGCACATCATGCACTTCCGCGACGGCTTGCAACAGAGCGAGTCGGGCCCGCACGTAGGCCCCTCTACCGAGTTCGAATTCCCGGACACGGAGGTCGTCGGAGAGGTCGATCTCGACGAGCCGGGCCGGATCGATCCGGTGCGTCGCAATTATTTGAGCTGCCTTGCGGGAAAATGCGTCGGCCTCATGTGCGTTACTCGTTCGCTCTGCCTTATCCAGGAGTTTGCGGACACGAACGAGCAGGTCAGCGGCGGTATCTGAAGTCATTTTGTTGCTGGTAGTCGATCTTTGGTACGTCAGTGGCGGTTTTATTCATCGTTTTTGCCAGTACCCAAATAACACGGGGTCAGCAGTGGTGCGGTCCGACACTTTTGTGCCAATACTTGCTCCACCCCCGCTCAAGACCCGGGAGTGTTGGTCTCGGAAGTTTTGTCATGTGAAGAGCAAATCTCCGACTTCGACTCACCAAATCTCCCGTTGCTTCTCTAGCTTAAGGATATGGACGTTGCTTTGGGTTCGACCGTGACCCCCCTCCCGCGTTGATCACCCCGAGTGGGCAGTGACGGTTTCGACCGCCGACCTCACCGCATCCACAGTTAACGAGGTGACCGACGGTCGTTCCGTTCGTCGATCCCACAACCGCACCGCTGTCATTATCTCACTTTTCCATCTCATTCGTGAAGGGTCGCTCGATCCGAGCGTTCCAGAAATTGCTGACCGTGCTGGCGTCTCACACCGGTCCGTCTTCCGTTACTTCGATGACCTCAACGACCTTGTTCGGCTGACACTCGATCACGCGGTGAACGAAACAATGTCGCTCCGGGCAATCCCCGATCTGGGTACCGGCCCCCTTGAGCGCCGAATCGACATCTACGTCGAGACCAGGCTGAGGGTCCGTACCCAGGCGTACGCCATCAGTCGAGTTGCCCACATCAAGGCACAGAAAATGCCCTCGATCGAAGAAGGTCTGCGTGCTCTGACGGCCATCACCCGATCACAGATGGCCGAACACTTCGCCGCCGAATGCGACCACTCATCTGATCGTGAGATGCTTGTCGACGCCCTGATGGTGCTCACAAGTTTCGAGGCCTACGACTACCAACGTCGTCTCCTCGGCCATGGCATGGAGCGAATCCGCCACGTGTGGCACAACTCGCTCGCTGCGCAGCTCACCCCGCTGAGCCCGCTCACCCCCCTGACTTCACTGACTTCACTGACTTCACTGACTTCACTGACTTCACTGACTTCAGTCGAGTAGTCGAATCGACAGGTCACCGGCGCGCTCTGCGCCGCTATGCTTGAACCACCATGCGGGTGTAGTTCAATGGTAGAACCTCAGGTTTCCAACCTGACTACAGGGGTTCGATTCCCCTCACCCGCTCCAATCGGGTTCACCTGATCGCCTCAGTTCGGCAAGAACATCTGCTGAACGAGGGATCAGGGAATCGATTCTCGCCAACGCCGTTGTCCCGGCATTGCATGCCCACATCGTTGGCATGGCGCCAGACCGTTTACCTTGCGCCAATGGATCTCGACGCACTCCCCGCTACACACATCGGCACCCTCTCAGCTCGCACGAACGACGTGGAGCGGCCAATGATCGCTGGCGGCCCGTTCGGCACGAAGGTCGTGGCCACTGTGTCCAGCGGCACGTTCGTCGGGCCGAAAATCAACGCCGCCATTCCCGACGGAGTTGCGGCTGGCGATTGGCTCACGATTCTTGGCAACGGAGGCTTTGCGCTCGACGTCCGCCTCTCACTTCGCACTGACGACGGCGCTGACATCTACGTCACCTACACCGGGTTCGGCACCCGCAACGAGGACGGCACTGCCAGCATCCGCACCGCCCCACGATTCGAGACAGGCGACGAACGCTATGCCTGGCTGAACAATCTCTTCTGTGTCGCCATTGGCACGACCACGCCTGACGGTGTCGAATACGAGATCTATTCGATCTGATCACCGGTCAGGAGCCGTCGCTCGGGCCACACCCGCGCCGACCGCACAACGCCCAAGCTCCACCGTGTGACAGAGTGCAGCATGGCGTTTGGTCAATCGTCCGGTCCACCAGCGAACGGCAAGCAACTCCGAGAGCTCCTCGAGCTCCTCGAAGCCGCAGGGCACTCCGACTATCGCGATGCCCGCGGACCAATGGGATTCTCGCAACGTCAGGCAGCCGGCAAGTTCACCAGTGGGGAGGCCGACGAGTTCATCGAGCGCCTCCAGACCGAGATCCACGGCGACGGCCCTCCTCCTGGATCACGCCCTCCCCCAGCGGCGAGAGCCCCGAAACCTGCTGACCCGAAACCAGCTGCCCCGAAATCAGCGCCTCGCAAGACGGCTGCCAAACGGCCAAGCACTCCCCCGGCAGCGACCACCTCGCTCAGCAATGTTCCCGTCGAAGAGCTCGCGGCCGAGCTGCAACGTCGCGGCTGGGTCGTCCTCGAACCCTAAGTCAGCCGACCCCGAGGAGGTCGACAACGAAGACAAGCGTCTCGTTGCCAGCAATGACGCCACCGGCGCCTGCTGCGCCGTAGCCCATGTGTGGCGGGATGGTGAGACGACGACGACCGCCGACCTTCATGCCCTGGACGCCTTCGTCCCAGCCCTGGATGACCTGGCTCTGGCCGAGGCCGAACTGGAAGGGCTCCATACGGTTCCAGGAGGCATCAAATTCGACACCGGTCGACCAGGAGACGCCTGCGTAGTGAACAGTGACCGCACGGCCCGCAACAGCCTCGTCGCCGTCACCGACAGTGATGTCATCGACGACGAGCTCTGCCGGCGGATCTTCGGCGGGGATGGTGATTTCAGGCTTCTGCATTCCCCGAAGGCTAACGGCACCAGAAACTGACCGAACGGCGGCAACGTCAAAGTCGGTCAGCACCGTCGCGGACTGGCACAATGGTCTCATGCCCGGCGCCTTTTTACACCCATTCGCGAAACCGACACGTGAGCGCTTTCCGAGCATCACACACGGCCGCGGCTCCCTCGTCTGGGACCACACCGGGCACGAGATGATCGACGCAATGGCAAGCCTGTGGTACTGCCAGGTCGGTCACGGACGCGGCGACATGGCTGACGCAATCGCGGCTCAGATCCGCCAGATCGCGTCCTACTCTTGCTTCGACCCGTTCACCAACGCACCCGCCGATGCTCTGGCCGAGAAAATCGTCAGCCTCACACCGATGCCTGAAGCCCGGGTGTTCTTCACCGGGTCCGGATCCGAAGCAATCGACTCCGCGATGAAACTCGCCCGCCTCGCCCAAGCCCTCGATGGGAACCCCGAACGCCGGCTGATCATCTCCCGCGAGCGGGGATACCACGGCACCAACTACGGCGGCACCAGCGCCCAAGGCCTCCCACTCAACAAGGTTGGCTACGGCACGCTGCTCGAGGACGTGGTGCAGGTTCCTGCCGACGACATCGAGGCACTCTCGCGGCTCATGGCGGAGCGGTCCGGCGAGATCGCTGCAGTGCTCACCGAGCCGCTCCAGGGGGCCGCCGGTGTCTTCCCGCCCCCGGACGGCTACCTCGCTGACGCGCGACGCCTGTGCGACCAGCACGGCGCCCTTCTGATCTTCGATGAGGTGATCACCGGGTTCGGCAGGCTCGGAACGTGGTTCGCTGCAGAGCACTACGGCGTCACGCCTGACCTCACCACGTTCGCAAAGGGCGTCACCTCTGGCTATCAGCCCCTCGGCGGCGTCATCGTGGGCCGGCAGGTGCGCGACGCGCTCGAAGCCGACCGCGACTTCATCCTCCGCCACGGCTACACCTACTCGGGGCACGCTGCCGCCTGCGCTGCTGGGCTGAAGAACATCGAGATCATCGAACAGCAGAAGCTGCTCCGAGCCGGTCAAGGTATGGGCTACCGCCTCCACCGTGGGCTCCGCGCAATCGCCGAAGACGGTGGCGTCGATCACGTCCGCGGAGAGGGTGCGGTGTTCGCAGTCGGCTTGCGCGCTGATCAAGACGCGATGCAGATCCGCGACGCGATGATCGAGGCCGGCGTCATCACTCGGGCCATCGGCACCGACACCATCACGTACTGCCCGCCGCTCGTGACGACCGACGAACAGGTCGATCGCATCGTCGACGTCCTCGCCGCCACGGTCTCTTAAAATTCAGGAGTTGCGCAGCAAATCGATCAAGCTGCTCGTGTCCCAGCGATCCCCGCCACGTGCAACGACCTGCTTGTAGAACTGATCGATCACCGCAGTCATTGGAAGCCGTGCACTGTTGCGTTCGGCTTCCTCGAGGCAAATACCGAGGTCCTTGCGCATCAATTCGACGGCGAACCCGAAGTCGTACTCGCCGTCGGCCATGGTGCCGGCTCGGTTGTCCATCTGCCAGCTCTGGGCCGCGCCCTTGCCAATGACCCCAACAACTTCGGCGATGTCGAGCCCCGCTCGTTCGGCGAAGTTCAAGCCTTCGGCGAGGCCCTGCACGACACCTGCAATGCAGATCTGGTTGACCATTTTGGTGAGCTGGCCCGACCCGGCCGGCCCGAGGAGGGCGCATTGCTTGGCGAACGCCTCGATCACGGCGGCGGCACGTTCGTACGTCTCGACGTCGTCGCACCCGCACATCACTGTCAGCTGCCCGTTCTCGGCACCGACCTGACCGCCAGACACCGGAGCGTCAACAAACCCGATCTCGCGTTCGGCGCACGCTGCCGCCAACTCCCGAGCGAGGCTGGCCGAAGCCGTCGTGTGATCGATCAAGACCGACCCTGCAGCCATCGAAGCCAGCGCTCCCGTCTCACCGAACACAACCTCGCGAACGTCGTCGTCGTTTCCGACGCACATCATCACAAAATCGGCACCGTCAGCGCATTCGGCCGGAGTCGGTGCGGCCTGGCCGCCATTCAGTGCGACCCACGCCAGCGCCTTGGCACCCGTGCGGTTGAAGATGACGAGTTCATGCCCCGCCCGCTTGAGATGGCTAGCCATCGGTGCCCCCATCACGCCGGTTCCGAGAAATGCGATCTTCAACTGGTCACTCATACAGCTGATTCTTTCAGGTCACGACAGCCCGTGACGATTACCGCCGACATTGCAGCCGCCGACTGAGCCATGCCAGCTGGGGCCCCGAGTGGGCAGCGATGTCAGATCACCTTCTGATGACCGTGTGCTTCGACCTCGATTGGGTCGAGCGCAACGTCACCTGAGCGAGCGTGCGGGGACAAGCCCCGCCGAGCTCACTTCTTCTTCTTTTTGGGCGTCTCTTCTTCGCCGTCTTTGAGAACGCCCTTGGCGAGCGCCTCATCGAGATAGATCTCGGCATCTTCAGCCGACACCTTCAACGCAGGAGAGATCTCAGACACCAGGTTCACCCGGGCACGCTCGTACATAGTGCGCTCGGCTGCAGACAGCGACGCATCACGGTTTCGAGCAGCCAGGTTTCGCACGACTTCGGCGACCTGATACACGTCGCCGCTCTTCAGCTTTTCCTGGTGGTTCTTGAAACGACGGCTCCAGTTGCTGGGAACACGCGGATCCGGCTTTGCCAACACCGACACGAGGTCTTCGAGTTCGTCAGCCGACACAGGCGGACGCACGCCAACACCGTCGGTGTTGTCGAGCGGCACTCGCAAGGTCATTTCGTTGATGACGGTCTTCAGGATCAAGTACTCCTGCTTCTCGCCGAAGAACTCCATCTTCTTTGTCCCCTGCACGACACACGCGCCATGCTGGGGGTAGATGACGGTTTCGCCCTTCTTAAATTTCACGCAGAACCTCTTGGGTCGTCGGATGGCGGACGGTCGATACTAGCCCCGAACCTTACGATTGGCGCCTCCGGCAGGATTCGAACCTGCGACCGACGGGGTAGAAACCCGCTGCTCTATCCGGGCTGAGCTACGAAGGCAAGAGAAAGACGTTATCGCCGGACAATCGTGGCGCCGAGCCTGCCGGGCTTCAACTGCGCTGATCAGACGTTCGACGCGATGACCGCACCGTCATCGCCAGCGGTGGCGCCGTCGCCGCCAGAGCCTGCTGTGCCTTCTCCGAACGATGCGTCGCTCAATGCCTGATCGGCTCGTGAGTCGTCAAACCAGCCGTACGACGAACCACCAGATGCGCCATCACCCTGTGCCTCGGGGTTGGCCCCACCCGGCGAACCGGGGAGTCCGCCGGCTCGGGTGGTGCCACTCCCACCGGCACCACCGTTGCGGCCGCCGGCACCACCGTCAGCGCCTGCACCACCGCCGCCACCACGAATGCGGGTCGAGTCGATGAACAGTTCGGCAACGCGAGTCGTCAACATGCCGTAGGAAGGCCCACCGGCACCGCCACCGCCAGCACCACCATGGCCGCCGCCGCCCCCGGCACCAGCACCGCCACCATCGCCACCATCGCCGCCGGCGATTACTCCGTTGACACCGACCGCTCCTGCGCCGCCGCGTCCTCCTGCGCCTCCCGGGGCGCCAGCACCACCGGCAGCACCATTGCCACCACGGCCGCCAGCGACGAGTGATTCCGAAATCACCAGGCGATCGACACCAACAGCATGGAGGCCGACCGATCCGCCGCCACCGCCGCCACCAGTAGCTCCACTGCCTGGGGCACCACCAGCACCTGCGCCGCCGCCGCCGCCACCGGCTACGCGCAGCGGGCCAAACCCGCCGCCACCACCGCCACCGCCACGCCCTGTGATGCCCGGCTCGCCTGTTGCGCCGGCCGCGCCGACGGGAACCGTCTCTTGGTCGGCTTGAGACACCAGAGCGTCACCGCCATCGCCGCCGACACCGCCGACACCGCCGACACCGCCACTTCCTGGGCGACCGTCAGGAGCGCTGTTTATGCCGCCTTGGCCCCCGCTTGCTTGTCCGCTGCCACCACTGCCGACACTGCCACCATTGCCACCACTGCCGCCATTGGCGCCATTGGCGCCTTTGCTCGCCTCGCCGCCACGGCCTCCAGCACCGCCGGCGCCCGACCCGCTGCCGCCGTTACGCCCATTTGCAGACATGCCGGAGCCGCCAG
>JBLIKS010000049.1:0-13179 GCA_047635555.1 Candidatus Azotimanducaceae bacterium | reverse complement strand
CGCAAGGAATTGCCGCCACGGCCGGAGAAGCCACTGCGCGAAACCTGGTCGTACCGCTGGAGCCACTTCGTGCAGCGCAACCCGTGGCCGATGGCAATTGGCGTGACGGTTCTGTTGCTCATCATGAGCATTCCCGTCCTCGGGCTCCGTCTCGGCTTCGGAGATGAGAGCACCTTTGCCGAGGGCACCACGACTCGCGACGCCTACGAGTTGCTCGCCGACGGCTTTGGTCCGGGAAGTAACGGCCCGCTGCTCGCCGTGGCGGAAGTCGACAGCCCTGCACAGTTCGCTGCAGCGCAAGATCTTGTTGTGGCGCTGAACGGCGCTGACGGCGTGGCCCGAGCGCTGGGCCCAATCCCGTCGGACAACCAGCAGGCCTTCCAGATCTTCGTGGTTCCAGAGACCGGGCCCCAAGAAGAAGCCACCTCGACGCTGGTCCGGAGCCTCCGCGAGACGACGATTCCGGATGCGGTTGCCGACTCTGGTCTCGACGTGAAATTGACCGGCGCAGTGGCATCGAGCGTCGACTTCTCTGACTATCTCAGCGCACGGCTACCGGTGTTTTTCATCGCGGTGTTGAGTCTGTCGTTCCTCCTTCTCATGATGGTGTTCCGCTCGATCTTGGTGCCGCTGAAAGCCGTGATCATGAACCTGCTATCGATCGGTGGCGCCTACGGCATCATCGTTGTCGTATTCCAGTGGGGGTGGGGAGTGAGCTTGCTCGGCACCGGCAGCGGTCCGATCGAACCGTTCCTCCCGATGATGCTGTTTGCCATCGTGTTTGGCCTCTCGATGGACTACGAGGTCTTCTTGCTGTCCCGAGTCCGCGAGGAGTACGACCGGACCGGTGACGCAAAGAACTCCGTCGCCGATGGCCTCGCCGCCACGGCCCGTGTCATCACCGCTGCGGCGGCAATCATGGTCGTGGTATTC
The DNA here is from genome assembly GCA_047635555.1 of Candidatus Azotimanducaceae bacterium. GTDB lineage: Bacteria > Actinomycetota > Acidimicrobiia > Acidimicrobiales > Ilumatobacteraceae > Ilumatobacter_A. The sequence goes on along the minus strand of JBLIKS010000049.1, from coordinate 12,246 downwards.
GGTAGCTTCGTGCTCGAAGACGCCCGCGTCATCAAGATGTTCGGCCTCGGCCTCGCATCGGCGGTCTTCCTCGACGCCACCCTCGTGCGTATGTTGCTCGTGCCCGCCACGATGGAACTGCTTGGCGAGAAGAACTGGTGGCTACCGAAGTGGCTCGACGGCATCCTGCCGACCCTCAATGTCGAAGGTGGCAACGACGAGGTCGCCGAACCCGAACCAGAGCGCGAACTCGTCGACGTCTGAGAAGTACAAGATTGAGCACCTGCGTGTCACACTTGGGTCAGACCAAAGTGTGACAGGACAAGTCAGACGACGATGTTGATCATTCGGCCGGGAACGACGATGAGCTTTTTGGGTTCGCCGCCGGCCAGGGCCTCGATAACTTTCGGGTCAGCGAGCGCTGCGGCTTCGACTGTCGCTTTGTCGGCATCGGTGGCAACGCTGACCCGGCTCCGGACCTTGCCGTTGATTTGGATCGGCAGCTCGACTGTGTCGTCGACGAGTAGCGACGGATCGGCAACCGGGAAGTCGACGTAGGTGATCGTGCCCCCATCATCGCGGTCGCTGCCGCGACCGAGCTTGCGCCAGAGCTCTTCAGCGATGTGCGGGACCAGCGGCGCCAGCATCGCGACCATTGGTTCCGCGACTTCGCGTGGCGTGGCGTCGAGCTTGGTGACAGCGTTGTTCAGCTCGATCAGCTTGGCGATCGCGGTGTTGAAGTGCAGCTCGTCCATCTCGGTGCGAACGAAGTCGATCGTGCGATGCAGCAGCTTGAGCGTGTCCGGGTCAGCCGGTGTGTCGACAACGGTGCACTCGCCGGTCGACTCATCGATGACGTTGCGCCACAACCGCTGGAGGAACCGATACATGCCGACGACGTCACGGGTTTCCCAGGGACGTGAGGAGTCGAGCGGCCCGCCCGTCATTTCATAGAGGCGCAGCGTGTCAGCGCCGTAGGCCTCATACATCTCGTCAGGCGACACTGCGTTCTTGAGGCTCTTGCCCATCTTGCCGTACTCACGCGTGACTGGTTCGCCGTTGTGGGTCCAACCGTTCTCGATGTTGCCAACGACTTCGGCGGCCTCGACGTAGATCTCGCGCTCGTCCTTGAAGGCGTACGCCTGGATGTAGCCCTGGTTGAACAGGCGCGCGTACGGCTCGACCGAGCTGACGTGGCCAAGGTCGAAGAGGACCTTGTGCCAGAAACGGGCATACAGCAGGTGCAGCACGGCGTGCTCGACGCCGCCCACGTAGAGGTCGATGCCGCCGGGATGATCGGGCCGCACGTCGGTGCGCGGGCCCATCCAGTATTCCTCGTTCTCGACGGCACAGAACCGGTCGTCGTTGAGCGGATCGATGTAGCGCATCTGATACCAGCACGAGCCAGCCCACTGCGGCATCACGTTGCTGTCGCGACGGTAGGTCTGCAGGCCGTCGCCCAGGTCGAGTTCGACGTTCATCCAGTCGTCGAGTCGGTCCAGCGGGCTCTCCGGATTAGACATAGCGTCATCGGCGTCGAACGTGCGGGGGGCAAATTGATCGGTCTCGGGCAGCTCGACCGGCAGCATCGAGTCGGGGATGCTGTGCGGGTTGCCGTCTGCGTCGTAGACAATCGGGAAGGGCTCGCCCCAGTAGCGCTGGCGGCTAAACAGCCAATCGCGGAGCTTGTAATTGACGGTGGTCTCACCGGCCCCGGATCGCTCGAGCCACGCGTTCATTACGGCAATGCCTTCGACCTTGTTGACGAGCCCGTCGAGTTGCAGATGCTCATTCGTGCTGTTCACGTACGGGGCATCGCCAACGAAGGCTTCGGGCCACTGGCGGGTGTCGAGCGTGACGTCGAGGCCGCGCTCTTCGAACCAAGATGCTGGCGGCTCTTGGATCGCCGGTATCGGCAAATCAAACTTGCGGGCGAACTCGAAGTCGCGAGTGTCGCCGCACGGGACAGCCATGATCGCGCCGGTGCCGTAGCCCATCAGGACGTAGTCGGCAATCCAGATTGGCACCGGCTCACCGTTGACCGGGTTGGTCGCGTACGCTCCGGTGAACACGCCAGTTTTTTCGCGCGTGTCGTCTTGCAGCTCGAATTCCTTCTTGCCTTCCGCCTGTGTCCGGTAGGCAGCGATTTCTTCTGCTATTCCAGGTGTGCGGGCTGGGTCGGCGAGTTGATCGACGAATGGATGCTCGGGGGAGAGGACCATGAACGACGCGCCAAACAACGTGTCGGGCCGCGTCGTGAAGACGCTGATCGGGCCAGCCTCGGAGGCGAAGTCGACCTTGGCGCCGTTGCTGCGCCCAATCCAGTTGCGCTGCATTGCCTTGATCGCATCGGTCCAGTCGAGCAGTTCGAGGTCATCGATCAGCCGGTCGGCGTATGTAGTGATGCGCATCATCCACTGGCGCATGTTGCGTTTGAACACGGGGAAGTTGCCGCGGTCGGAGCGGCCGTCGGCGGTGACTTCTTCGTTAGCAACGACAGTGCCGAGGCCGGGGCACCAGTTGACGGGCGCCTCTGAGATGTAGGCGAGGCGGTGGTCGTCAATGATCACGTTGCGCTCGGCAGCAGACAGGTCGACCCACGGCGTGCCGTCGGGGGTGTCGCGTGTACCTGACTCGAACATTTCGATCAGTTCACTGATCGGGCGTGCTCCGTCGACATCGGGCGAGTCGTCGTACCACGCGTTAAACACCTGGCTGAAGATCCACTGCGTCCATCGGTAGAACTCGGGATCGGTGGTCGACACAGATCGTCGCATGTCGTGGCTCAGCCCGAGCCGGCGCAGTTGGCGACGCATGTTCGCGATGTTCGCGTTCGTGGTGATCGCGGGGTGCTGGCCAGTCTGCACGGCGTACTGTTCGGCGGGCAGGCCGAAGGCGTCGAAGCCCATTGTGTAGAGGACGTTGTGGCCCGTCATCCGCTTGAAGCGGGAGTAGACGTCAGTGCCGATGAACCCGAGCGGATGGCCAACATGTAGGCCGACACCGGACGGGTACGGGAACATGTCCTGAACGAACACCTTCTCGCCGAGCGGCTCGGTGCGGTCGGGATTGGCGAGTGCGCCAACCGGGTTGGGAGTGTGGAACGTGCCATTCTCCGCCCAGAAGTCCTGCCAGCCGACTTCGATGTCCTGCGCGAGCGCCGACGTGTACCGATATTCCGGAGTGTCGATACTGGAGCCGGATTGGCTGTCGATGTCGGTGTCGCTCATACGGCGTTTGATCCTACGGGCTGTGCTCCCCACGAACCCCGATCGGTTTCAGCCCGAAGTAGAGCAGGGCATCCGTTTGATGCCGTTGATGAAGCCGCTGACCAATCGATCGGGTTCGCCGGTGATCGCGATGTTGGGGATCTGGGTGAAGATCTCGTCGAACATCACCTGGATTTCGCGGCGAGCAAGGTTCGCGCCGAGGCAGAAGTGTGGGCCGCCAGCTCCGTAACCTTCCTGCTCCTTGCTGTTGGCGCGGTTGATGTCGAAGGTGTGGCCGTTGGTGAACACGTTCTCGTCACGGTTGCCTGACCAGTACCACATGACGACTTTCTCGCCCTCGCGAATCATCGTGTTGCCAACTTGAATGTCGAAGTTGGCATTGCGGCGCATGTGGAGAACCGGCGACGCCCAACGGACGATTTCTTCGGCGGCGGGCATTGACAGCTCGGCGTAGTTGTCGCGGAGCTGCGCCTTCTGATCGGGGTGATTATGGAGCTGATGCATGCCCCATGAGATGGCGTTGCGGGTGGTCTCATTACCGGCGACCGCGAGCAGGATGAAGAAGGAGCCGAATTCCGCAGCTGTGAGCCGTTCGCCATCGACCTCGGCGTGCATCAGGATCGATGCGATGTCGTCGGTCGGGTTCTTCAGCCGCTCTTCGCCCAGGGCTTGCGCGTAGTCGAACATCGCGGCGGCTCCGAGAATCAGCTCGTGTAAATCCATCGTGAAGTCAGGGTCGCCGGCACCGAGGATGAGGTTGGTCCAATCGAAGATCTGCTGTTCGTCTTCCGGCGGTACGCCGAGCATGTCGCAGATCACGCCGAGGGGGAGTGGTGCCGCGAGTTGCTCAACGAAGTCGCACTCGCCCATTTCTTTCGCTTTCGCGACCAGGTCCTTGGCTCGAGCGCGCACCGACTCTTCGATGCGGGCAACGGTCTTCGGGGTGAAGCCCTTTTGGACGAGCATGCGCATCTTGGCGTGACGCGGGTCGTCGAGGACGATCATCGATCCGAAAAACTCAAGTGTTTCGGGTGGTGCCTCGCCAAGCGTGATGCCGGCCGCCGAAGAGAATGCATGCGGTGTCCGATTGATTTGGCGAATGTCGTCGTAGCTGACAGCCGACCAGAACCCGGGCCCGGCGGTGCCGCCCTCGATGACTGAGAGTTCCTCATGAAAACACATGCCGGCGCCTTTGGTGTTCTCTCGGCGCAGTTGAGCGAAAGCGGTATTTCGTTCGTCGAGCGACTTCGTCCAGAAGTCGTTGTGGCCGAGGAGGATGGGCTGTCCGGCACTCGGGCCACTGTCGAGCGAGAGGGTGCGAAAGTCAGGCATCAATCCATCATTGCGGCTCGGGTGGGCGAGCGGAGTAGTCAGCGCTGACGAGCGAGGTTTGATTGCACCAATACCCGGGTCAGACTCACAGGGTGAGTGACTTCCAGCCACCAGATCCGAGCCTCCGGGCGAACGCCGATATCGACCTTGATCCCGATGCACCGGTGATCATCGGCGTCGCGCTCAGCACGCCGCTCCGGGCGCAGGAGTTTCTGCTCGCCATGAATGGCCTCCGGGTCAGTGGGGCACTGAAGCTGAAGGACGCTGTCATCGTGTCGAAGAAAGACGGCAAGGTCAACGTCGTCGAGACGATCGATCCGACGCCCGGTAAGGCTGCAGCGTCGGGCGCCATGTGGACCGGGCTACTCGGCCTGATCGTCGGCGGCCCGATCGGATGGCTCGCAGGCATGGGAGTGGGTGCCAGTGTCGGTGCGGTCACCGCCAAGGTGGTCGACCTGGGGATTCCGGATGAGTGGGTTGGCTGGTTCAAACAGGCCGTCCACGACGGCACAACCGCTGTCGTGATCCTCGCCGAGCACGTCCACGTCGGCAAGCTCGCCGCAGAGGCAGCACGGTTCCAAGGCGCCGAATTGCTGTACACGACGCTGCCGCCAGAGAGCATCACCCAGCTGTCGGAAGCGTTCGCTTCGGACTGACCCCGGTCGCCCGGCACCTACGATGCCGATATGGCACTCGACATCGTGTGTCCGACATGCGAGTCGGATGAGCACCTCAACGGCGAACCCGTGGGCGATGGTCTCTTACGGCTGACCTGTTCCGCGTGCAAGGTGCAGTGGACTCGAGACCCGCGGCCAAAGTGCCCGATCTGTGGCGGTGACGACTTGTACCAAATCCCGCAAGTGATCCTCGAGAAGTCGCGTGGCACCCAGATGTCGATCCAAGGCATTCATCTCGAATACGGCTGCCATCAATGCCAGCCAAAGCAAGTGAAGGTCCGGGGAGGCTCCATGCACCATTTGCCGGGTCGGCTCAACGGGAGCCAGTAGCCCGATGTCGCACAGCTGCTGTCACACCGGGTCTGACCGGAGCGTGACAAGGGCGCGAGACGGCTGGAGCGCGTTGGCGCTGACGTTGTACCGTCGCGAATCATGAATCTCGTCGACTCCACGATTACTCGTCTGGAAGCTGCTGCCGATCTTGGCACTGGTGTCCGCTTCGTTGGCAAGTCCGTCCTGAGTGGCGACCTTGGTGCCGATGGTCGGCCGGCACTCGTCACGTGGCGTGAGATCCACGATGACGCTCGCGCCGTCGGCGCGGCGCTGCAGGCGAAAGGTTTGGTGCCCGGCGACCACGTGGCAGTGCTCGGCCCGACCAGCCGCCAACTGATGACGATTGTGCGCGGCTGTTGGTTGGCCGGCATTGCCTCGATGGTGCTTCCTCTGCCGATGCGCATGGGGTCCCTCGATGCGTTCATCGACAGCACCCGCGGCCGCATTCGCCACGGCGACGCGAAGCTCGTCTTGATCGACGACATGCTTGCCGACTTCTACGCCGCCGTCGATGGCGACCCGCCGATCGAACCGATGGCTTCGGTCCTGCCAGGTGCACCGAACGTGCCGAAGGGCGATGCGCTCGAACTGCCAGATCACGACCCCGAGCGTCTGGTCATCTTGCAATACACGAGTGGGTCGACAAGCGAACCGAAGGGCGTGATGATCCCTGATCGGGTGCTGTCGGCCAACGTCGACGCGACCCTCGAAGCAGCCGAGATCCAGCACGACGAAACAATGATGTCGTGGCTGCCGCTCTATCACGACATGGGTCTCGTCGGCTTTCTCGCAATCCCCATGACCAAGGGCATTGACTTGGTGCAAGCTGCGCCGCAAGATTTTTTGGCGCATCCTGGCAACTGGATGCAGTGGCTCAGTGACTACAAGTGCACCGCAACGGCCGGCCCCAATTTCTCGTGGGTACTCGCGACTCGTGCGCTCAAGCGGATGGAGGGGCTCGATCTGTCGCATCTTACGCTGGCGCTCTCGGGCGCCGAACCCGTCGACCCGAAGGCGGTCGTTGCGTTCGTCGCCGAAGCCAAGCGCTTCGGCTTTCCTGAGGGCGGAGTCTTCCCGGCGTTCGGCATGGCCGAGGTCGCGATCGCTGGATCGTTCCCGAAGCGTGGCCGTGGCTTGCGAACCGACACGGTCGACCGCATCGTCCTCGAGACCCAACGAGTCGCCAAGCCGATCGAGGTCACGGACCCCGACGAGTACGCCATCCTGGCTCGCGAGCTTCCCCTGCTCGGAAAAGCAGTACCGGGCTTGGAGATGAAGGTTGTCAATCCCGACACGTTCGAAGAGTTGCCTGAACGTCACGTTGGCGAACTGCTGCTGCGCGGCACGTCGGTGACGCCGGGTTACTACAAGCGCGAAGACGCCACTGCAGCGCTGTTCCACGATGGCTGGTTATGTACCGGTGATCTCGCATACCTCCTTCACGGCGAACTCGTCATGTGTGGCCGCATCAAGGACGTGATCATCGTCGGCGGGCGCAATGTGTTCCCTGAAGACATCGAGCGCGCTGTCGGGCCGCTCGACGGGGTGCGCGCTGGCAACGTCATTGCTTTTGGCATGGACGGATACAAGGGCAAGGAGAGCGTCGTGGTCGTGGCCGAAGTACGCCTGACCGACAGCTCCGGTGATCAGTCCGACATTCGTGCCCGGATCCACGAACGAACACTCGAAGTGAGTGGCCTGCCGCCGCGCGACATCATGCTCGTGAACCCCGGGACGCTCCCGAAGACCAGCAGTGGCAAGCTGCAACGCAGCAAGTGCAAGACCGAATATCTCGACGAAGAACTCGAGTTGCTCGACAGCTGATCGGCCGGCCGGAGCTTCGGCGATATGGCGGAGTTCACGCCAGATCGCGGCGAGCACAGCGGCCCTGCAATGCTGCGGGAACTACGCGCTGGCGCATCGTGGTCGACGTTGTCCGCTACATCGCAACGTGAATGCCGAACACGATCAGCCGACGTTGATCAGTGAATACGGACGCCTTGGCGCGTGAGTTCGGCCTGGACCGCAGTGATTTCGACGTCAGCAACCGAGGTGTTCGTCGCGACAGAGATAGCCGCTGCGACGCCCGCTCCCTGGCCGCTCACAGTGCAGCACATCATGTTGCGGACGGCTGCGTGGCTGACCTTGTCGCCGCCGATCGAGCGGCCCGCGACAAGCAGATTGTCGACGCCCTTGGGGAGCATTGCCCGATACGGCACCTGGAAGTAGCGCCCGGTGGTCGGCAGGATCAAGATGCCGTACCCATCGATGAACTCGGGGAAAATGCCGATGCTGTCGTCGAACCGGCCCTGGCCACGAACATCATCGTCGGTCATGTTGTAGACCGCGTCGATCTTGCGGGTTTCACGAATGCCGACGCTCATCCCAAAGTTGCGAATCTTGGCTCGCTCGCAACCGGGCGTAAACTCGGTGAGCGCTGCGGCAGCCATCACTGCCTGGCGCCGCCCCTCGATCTCTGCGGCGGTCAAGCTCTCGACGTCGGTCCCGTCGACGTTGGGAAGGTGGACGAGGTTGAGATAGGTCAGGTCGCCCTGATCAGAGATCGCGCCCCACGTGCCGCCGATCGTCGTCAGATCGGCAGGGATGGCACCGGCGTCCATGGCCTGTTCGAATGGCTTGCGGAGGAAAGGCGAGAACATCTCGTCTTCTTTGCCGCTCGTTTCGATCGTCCACTCGCCGCCGGCCCAGTCGGCATACGTCTGCGGGTCGGCAGCAACGCCGGCGAGAAAGGCCTGCTTGTCGACGCCTGACAGGTGGAACATCACCGAAGCGGCCATCAACTCTTCGGATGGCGCCTGGTGCACTGGAGCGCCCGCCCGGGCGGCGATGTCAGCATCGCCGGTCGCGTCGATGATGCGCTTACCGATGATGGCGTGGCGACCGGATTTGCTCTCGATGATCACGCCCCGCAGTGCTTCGCCGTCCATCACGGGAGCGACCACGGTGGCGTGCAAGATCGGGTGGACGCCGGCCTCTTGCACGAGGACGTCGGCGACGTACTTGAACAGTTCGCCGTCGAGCGCGTGGCTGTTGGATTGGGGCTCGGGCTGGGCGGCGCCCATTGCCTTTGCTCGCTCCTCGAACTCGATGCCGATGCCTTCGGTGTCGACGGTGTCCTCGTGGCGGTACCACGCGAACCCTTCGACGCCGACGGCGGTGATGTTGCCACCGAAGCAGCCGTGCCGTTCGAGCAGTACGACGCTCGCTCCGGCACGAGCAGCGCCGAGTGCTGCAGCGAGCCCGGCCGGTCCACTGCCGACGACGACGACGTCGGCCGTTGCCAGTACCGCTGTTTCGCGTGCCGGTTCGGTGATCATTCCCTGGTCGGACATCACCGCAACTGTAGGTGAAGCCGGCTGCCCAGCATCGCGACGCGCCGACGACTTGTCACACCGAGGTCTGACCTCGGTGTGACAAGTTAGGCGTTGATAATGGGGGACAGGGTCTCGCCGAGAAGTTGGACGCGCCCCTCGATGAATCCGTTCGGGATCATGTTGATGGTGAATCCGTCGAGGCCAGGGTTGGCGGCGAGGAGTGATGCGAAGTGCTCGCCGACCTCGTCGGGATCACCCCAGGTGATCTGGCCGAGCCACGGGGCGAGGTCTTCTTCGCTCATCGAAGCGACGTCGAGGCCGCGGCGACCCAGGAAGGCGAGCATGTCGGCACGAGCTTCATCATGGGTCGGCGCGATGCAGCAGTTCTTCTGCTTCGACACGATGATCTCTGACCGATCGCGACCGACTGTTACGCAATGCTGTGCGAGCACTTCGAGTTTGTGCGCAACGTCGGCGTCGTCACAGATGAGGTTGGACTCGTCGGCGTACTGAGCGACCATCCGCAGCGTCTTCTTCTCGCCGGCCCCGCCGATCATGATGGGGATCTTCGATACCGGAGCCGGTTCGTTCATCGCATCGACGGCGTTGTACCACTTGCCGGCAAGGGTGGCCTTCTCGCCACGCAACATCGGGCCGACGATCTGGAGCGCCTCCTCGAGCTTCTCGAAGCGGTCGGTAAACGTGCCGAACTCGATGCCGAAGGCAGCGTGCTCTTGCTCGTACCAGCCGGCGCCGATACCGAGCATGGCGCGGCCGCCCGACACGACGTCGAGCGTCGTGACGGTCTTTGCAAGGACGGCGGGATTTCGGTACGTGTTGCCGGTGACCAGCGATGACAGCAGCACGTTCTTCGTTTCGCGGGCAAGGGCCGACAGCAGTGAGTAGCACTCGAGCATGAACTCTTCGGGCTTGCCGATTTGGGGGAGTTGGTAAAAATGGTCCATGACGAGGACGGTGTCAAAGCCGGATGTATCGGCTTCTCGGGCCTGGCGAGCAACCACGTCGAAGAGATCGGCGGCGCCGACGCCGGGATACGTGAAGCTGGGGATCTGATAGCCGAGGCGGGTCATGACGTTGATTGGAATACTGTTCTCAACAAATGTCAACTTGCACTGGAGTTGAAACCGGTGATTTGACCCGGCGTACCCGACCTCAGACTCGGAGATCCTAGGATGCTGATCCTATGGCAGATGGCTGGGAGCGTCGACAGGAGCAGACGCGCAGCGACGTCCTCGTGGCTGCTGGCGCGCTGATTGCCGAGCACGGTCTCGAGGGCCTCACGATGCGCAAGCTCGCAGCGCAGGCTGGGGTCGCTGTCGCCACGCTCTACAACCAGTTCGGAGATCGCGATGGTGTGCTCGTTGCCTTTCTCAGCAACGGGCTTGATCAGCTCGAAGTCGAGTTCGATGCGGAGCCCGCACACGGTCCAATCGACACCACCCGTGCGTTGTTCGCAGCGCTCGACGCCGAGTTTTGTGCAGCGACCGACGTATGGCGTCCAATTTTTTCGACCATGAAGCAGGGCCCCGGCTCCCACGGCATGGGTGAAGTCGGCGACCGTGTCGTGGCCTTCATCGAAGCCGACTTCGCCAAGGCGGCAGCCGACGGCCTGTTCGTTGTCGACTGCGACGTCGAACGACTCGCTCGACACGTTTTCACGACGCGTATGAACCGGTTGGAGAAGTGGGCCACCGGCGCAATCGAATGGGACGCGTATCGTGACTCGTCTGATCTCGGCCTCGAGCTGACACTTGCCGCTGTTCTCGCCGATGACAGCGCTCGCCGGGCGGCCTTGGCGGCCTCAGGCATCAGCCGTTGAGTAATTAAGTAGAGGGAGATATCGAATGTTGGTTGTCTCGTCACCATCGCGTCAGCGCAAGCACGCTCCGCTCGCCGAAATCGAGTCCTCGGGGCTCCAGGACCCCTTCGAACACCCCGGCCGTGCCGATGCGATCCACCAGGTGCTCGCCGCCGATGCAGCCCACCAGATTCGGGAGCCCGATCGGTGGGGGGCAACGCCGATCGAGGCCGTACACGACCCCGGTCTCGTGCGGTTCCTGTCAAACGCCTGGGCTGACTATCAGGCGGCTCACCCGGGTACTCATGATGTGGTGCCCGATCTCTTCCGAATGCCCGGCCTGATGGAAGGGATTGGTGAGTTTCGAGCCCACCACGGCATCGACACCGAACTCGGTCGGTGGTGCTTCGAGACGACGACGCCGCTGACGGAGGGCACCTTCGAAGCTGCGACCTCGGCCGTTGACGTTGCGCTGAGTGCCACATCGCTGGTGCTGGGTGGCGAACGAGCGGTGTACGGCCTGTGTCGCCCGCCGGGGCACCATGCGCCGATGTCGCTCTATGGCGGCTACTGCTTTTTCAATAACGCAGCCGTTGCAGCGCATCACGCGGCCTCGACCACGGGTTCGAAGGTCACGGTGCTCGACGTCGACTATCACCACGGCAACGGCACCCAGCAGATTTTCTACCAGCGTGACGATGTGCAGTACGTGTCGTTGCACGGCGATCCGGCACGGGCCTATCCATACATCACCGGCTACGCCGACGAGGTCGGTTCCGGCCGGGGCAGGGGTGCCAATCTCAACGTCCCGCTCCCGCTTGGCGCCGACGACGACCACTACGCCATGGCGCTAACCGGAGCACTGCAGGCGATCGACGCGTTTGGGCCGGATCTCCTCGTGGTATCGCTCGGCGTTGACGCCTTCCACAACGACCCAATCTCGGATCTCGCGGTCACTGCCGACGGATTCGAGGCCCAAGGAGCACTTGTCGCACAACTTTCTGTGCCGACCGTGGTGGTGCAAGAAGGCGGGTACGACGTGGCCTCGCTGGGCAACAACGTCAACCGATGGCTTGCAGGCCTCGTAACGCTTTAAGCCGTTTTTAGCCCCGCCTGTGACGGGCGGCATTCCACATTGTGGAACTGCGCTGGGTAGTGGAATTCCTCTGCCAAAACTTCGACAGCCGTGTGAATGGATTGTCCACAGGGTTCGAAATGGGTATGGTCGAGGAGTCGCGGGTAGTCCGCTCCGGCGTGAACTCATTGCTCTACAAGGGGAAATTACACAGATGGACTTCAAACGTTTAGATCCAACACGCAGCTCGGTCGGTCCGATCGAGCTCGATCTCATCGAGTCGTACGCCCAGGGAAAGGTCAGTCGTCGCAACTTCGTTCGTCGCGGCACGATGATCGGCCTGTCCGTTCCTGTCATGGGTGGCATCATCGCCGCTTGCGGCGGTAGCGACAGCGATTCCGCACCGGCCACCGATGCTGGCAGTGGGGAGAACGGCAGCACCGAGCCACAGAACACCGAAGCCCAA
>JBLIKS010000048.1:0-13305 GCA_047635555.1 Candidatus Azotimanducaceae bacterium | reverse complement strand
GGCCGGATCCCGGCTTGCCACGCGTGGTCGCTCCGCCCGCAACCGGCAATGCGAACATCGCGCCGCCGGGTCGGTCGAGGTTGCCGGTCAGGATGTTCAACGCGTCGATCAGCCAGGTGGCAGTCGAACCAAACTCGGTGGTGCTCGTTCCGATCCGGCCGTAGACCGTCGACGTCGGCGCGGCTGCAAGCTCATGAGTCAACCGTCGAATGGTGGCAGCCTCGATGCCGGTTGCCTTCGCAACAGACTCCGGCGTGAACCGTTGGATCGCTGCACTGAACTCGACGAGGCCGTTGAGGTGCTCCGTGACGTGGTTGCCAGCATCGGCAAGTCCGTCGGTGACCAGCACGTTGGCCATGGCCGCCAGGAGCAGCGCATCGGAGCCCGGTCGGATCGACACCCACTCGTCGGCCTCCTCGGCAGTTCGCGACCGGCGCGGATCAACGACCACAACTCGGCCCCCACGTTCACGAATCGCCTCGATGCGCCCAGGGAAGTCGGGGGCCGTACACATGCTGCCGTTCGATGCGTACGGGTTGCCACCGAGAATCATCAGGTGATCCGTCCGGTCGAGGTCGGGAACGGGAACGGACACGCCCGTGCCGAACACATGGCCCGCAGCAACGTGACGCGGCATCTGGTCGACCGTCGAGGCGCTGAACCGATTGCGTGTACCAAGCCCGGTCAACAACGAACGGGTGAACATCATCGACGACAACGAGTGCGCACCGGCATTGCCGACATACACGCCGAGCGACGAACGACCGTTGCCCTCGATGACACCGTGCAGACCTGCCTCAACGGCATCCCACGCTTCTGCCCATGTCGCTTCAACGTGCTCGCCGTTGCGTCGAATCATCGGCGTCCGCAGCCGATCCGGATCCTCGTGCAGCTGCTTGAGCGTCGAGCCTTTCGGGCAGATGAACCCGCGGGAGAACACGTCGTCCATGTCACCGCGGATGCGCTGGACCTCTTCTCCGCCCTTGCCATCCGACTTGAGCGTGATTTCCAGACCACAGGTGGCTTCACAGAGTGGGCAGGTCCGGCTGACCGTGCGCGTTGGCGAGGCGGCGTCAGTTTCGGATGTGCGCTCAAGGAAAGACATGGCCAAATACTCGCAGAACCCACCCAGATGGGCGGAGTTCGACTCGTCGACCTGGCATGATCCGAACATGATCAGACGTGTCTTTCCTGACAGCGCGGCAACGACGATCGCCGACAGTTACGCGCAGGCTCTTGACCAACGCGGCAGCGCCCCGTGGGTCGGCCTCTGCATGGTCAGCTCGATCGACGGGTCGACTGTGGTCGGCGGCAAGAGCTCCGAACTGTCGAGCACCAACGACATGGCCGTCCTCCACGGGCTCCGCTCAATCGCCGACGTCATCCTCGTCGGCGCCGGCACCGTCAGAGGTGAGGGCTACGGGCCACCCAAGACACCGGGACAGCGCGTCGGCGTCGTCACCGCCAGCGGCAACGTCGATACCACCCTCCCCCTCTTCACCGGCGGCGCCGGGTTCATTATTACGACAGACCACGCCAAGATCGCCGACGGCGTCGACGTCATCAGGGCAGGTGGCGACAACGTCGATCTATCGGCTGTCGTTGGACGGCTGACTGAGATGCATCCATCGCCCTCCTTCGTACAAGCCGAGGGCGGCGCGCTGTTGAACGGGGCGCTGCTCGACGCCGATCTGATCGACGAGATCAACCTCACTACGTCGCCGCTGTGCGTTGGCGGGAGCGGCCCACGCGTGACGACGGGTGCAGCCGATCACACGGCCCGCTACGAGCTCGCCCAAATGGTGATCGACGATCAGACCTTCGTGTTCAGCCGGTGGCTGCGGAAACGCTGATCGGCAGCGCCACGCAACAGCGATCGTTCAGACCGGAGCCGACTCGACGTGCTCGGCCTTCTCCATCAACTCGAGCTCGCGGTGGAAGTCCGCGGCAGCATCGAAATCTTTGTAGACACTGGCGAAACGGAGGTACGCAACTTCGTCAACCGAGCGCAGTTGCTTCAGCACAGCGAGCCCGACATTGGCCGACGAGATCTCGGAGCCCTGCAGGCGAACAGAATCTTCGACGGTGAGTGCGAGTTGTTCGAGCGCCTCGGGCGTGACCGAGCGACCCTTGGTCGATGCAGCGAGCCCAGCAATCAGTTTCTGGCGAGCGAACGGCTCGGTCCGACCATCGGACTTGACGACCGTGAGCTGCGCATGATCAACGCGTTCGAACGTGGTGAAACGGTGGGCGCAAGCAAGGCACTGACGGCGACGTCGAATGGCGGTGTTCTCTTCGGCGACACGTGAATCGACAACCTTCGTATCGTCATCTCGACAAGCCGGGCAGCGCATACTGCATACGATACTCCGCAAGCTCGGCAATGTCGGCTCAGGGCAGCCAGATGGCTTCGCCGGAGGCGACCCCGGTGTCGCCGTTCATTTGGATCAACACGCCGATGTAGCGGTCACGACTGATGTCGCCCCTGTACGTGTCGGCAATCGACCACAACGTGTCGCCAGGCTGTGCGACGTGGATCGATGCCGGTGCGACGAAGTCCGTGAAATCCGTGAAGTCGGAGGAGTCGGAGGAGCCGGTGAGCGCCGGCTCGACACCTGACGCTGATGCCGGGCTGCCTTGGAATCCAGCAAGCAATCCGACGGTTGCAACGAGGGCGGCGAGAGCGAGCCCGAGGGCGGCTGTGCCGACCAGCAAACGGCGGATTGGGTAGTTCGGGACCTTCGGACGAACCATTCCCCGCACTTCGGCCTCGACGCAGAGCGACGTTGCCGAAACAAACGTCAGCGGCTGCGCCGACCGGACCTGAACGTGGCTGCGATGTGCTGTGTGCAAAGTGGTGCCCATGTCTACTCCCCAACGGATGACGTGAATGCCGAGTGGGCGATCGATACCGTTCGATGATCTGAACAGTTCGAAACGCTTGTTCGATTACTTGAGAAACCCAGTCAATCAGCACAGGTGTTCGATGTCAACCGCTCTGGACAGATTTATCGAACGAACGTTTGTCGTACAGATGTTTGACCTGAGCGATTCAAGGCAATATCATGTTCTTATGGCTCCCAAGATCAGTAAGCGTCAGCGCGACATTCTCGATTTCATCGAACAGCAGATGCGCGATCGCGGGTTCCCGCCGTCAGTCCGTGAAATCGGCGACGCGGTCGGCCTCACGTCGCCGTCCACGGTGCACAGCCACCTGAACACCCTGCAGCGTCACGGCTACCTGCGCCGCGACCCCAGCAAGCCCCGTGCCATCGAGGTTCGCTACGACTCCAACAGTGGCGCCATGATGGACAAGCGTCCAGTTCGCCACGTCCCACTCATCGGCGATGTCGCCGCCGGTACCAACGTGTTGGCCGCCGAAAACGTCGAAGAACTCCTCCCGGTTCCCGTCGACTTCGCCGGTGAAGGAGAGCTGTTCATGCTGCGTGTACGCGGCGAATCAATGATCGGTGCGGGCATCCTCAATGGCGACTACGTGGTTGCCACCCAGATCGATCATCCCGCCAACGGCGACATCGTTGTCGCTGGCATCCCGGGCGGAGAGGCCACGGTCAAGACCTACGCCCGATCCGGTAACGAAGTCACACTGACCCCGCATAATCCGACCCTGGAGCCAATGGTGTTCACCGCTGATCAGGTCGAGGTGTACGGCAAGGTCGTCACGGTGATGCGCCGCTACTAGGTTGCGCTGAACCGTCACTACTCAGCCCGGTTACTGGCTCGGCATCTCGGGTGGAGCCCACGGCGACGGAGCCGACGTCGGAGGACTCGCCGCAGGAGCTGGCGGTACCGGAGCACCTAGCGGCTGCATTGGCGGCCCGGGCTGCTGAACCCAGCCTGCTGATTGCGGAGGCTGCTGTGCCCCTGGAGGCGATGTCGGCCACTCTGCTGCGCTCGACCACGGGTCAACAGGAACCAGCGCCTCGGGAGTACCCCGGCGGCGGCTCATTGCAATCAATGAGAGTCCAACAATCAACCCTGCGATTCCGGCAGCGAACGCTCCGAGCTGCAACGGTTGCACACCGTCGCTCGGATCGCGCCCAATAGCGATGGCGTACCCGGCGGGCTCGGAGCCGTTCGTCGGCTCGACTCGCAGCACGTAGTCGCCAGGGGTTTCCACGACGAACGTCCGGATCACCTGGCCCGCCGAGCCGTCGGCGTCATAATCAACCCCGGTGCGGATGTCGAACGCAACGTTTGAGCCGTCAGGCCCCGTTAAGGCAAGGCGCACAGGTGGGAGATCTTGCGGACTCCCAAGCTGCCCAAACGAACCGGGCGCCACACAGCTTCCGGTCACGGCACTGATCTCGCCCTCGGTCTCCACAAAAACAAGGAACTCGCCGGCGACTTCAAAATTGAGGGTCGTGTCACAGCCGACCGGCGCCCGCGCAAAGTTCCGCACGGCATCGGATTGCCGTTGCCCTGCCGAGTACCACAGGCCCACGGCCGCAATCAGCCCAACGATCAGCACGACAATGCCCGCAACGAAAAATCCAGTGCGTCGGTTCGAGTTCATCTTGCTCCGTCTCGCGCCCGCTGATGTGCCGTGCGCGTCGTGGTCAGGTGGCAGCCGCCAGGCGGCGAGCCACGAGTTCAATCTTGTCGTCCGGTTGGACTACGGCAACGCGCACGAAGTTCGTGCCATCGACGCCATAAAACTCGCCAGGGCTGACAATGGCGCCACCTTCGGCTGCGAGCCGTTCGGTGAACTGCCATCCGTCTTCGACGGGGATCCAGAGGTAGAACGCTCCCCCGGGCCGCTGTACATCGATGCCAGACCACTCCGAGATCACGTCGGCCAGCAGCTCGAGGCGCGAGTGATAACGGTCGCGCTGCTCTTCGACATGCATGTCGTCGTCAAAGGCAACCGCAGCCGCGGCCTGTACGGGACCGGGAACGAGCATGCCACCGTGCTGGCGGACGCTCTTCAAGAAATCCACGATCTCGGCGTCGCCAGCATAGAAACCAGCT
The DNA here is from genome assembly GCA_047635555.1 of Candidatus Azotimanducaceae bacterium. Lineage (GTDB taxonomy): Bacteria > Actinomycetota > Acidimicrobiia > Acidimicrobiales > Ilumatobacteraceae > Ilumatobacter_A. The sequence goes on along the minus strand of JBLIKS010000048.1, from coordinate 8,313 downwards.
CGAGCTCCGGCCAGGTTCGAGCGCTTTGACAAGGAGTGCACGGCAACGACGCCGTCGAGCCCGTGTTCAAGAATCGTGCGCGGCTGGCCGTCCCACGTGAACTCGATGTAGCACTCGTCCGAGAACACCGGGATTCCGTTGGAACGCCCCCAGGTTGCGGCGGCTTCGAGATCGTCGAGATGGCCGGTCGGGTTGCCCGGGCTGTTGACCCACAAGAGGAGCGCCCGATCGATATCGGCCGGGTCGACTGCACCCAGATCAAGAGCACCATCGGGGCCGAACGGCACCGACACCGAGCGGCACTGACCAAGTGTGGCACCCATTGCGTACGACGGATAGGAAATGGCTGGGTACAGCACCGTGTCACGTTCAGGGTGACGCAGCTTCATGTAGCCCGGCAGCGAGGCGACAAACTCTTTGCTGCCAACGGCAGCTGCGATCTGGTCGACCGGCACGTCGACGCCAAGGCGCCGCTGCATCCAATTGCTGCACGCCGTACGGAACACCGGGGTGCCCACACTCGGCGGATAACCGCGCTCGGCGCCACTGGTCGCCAGCGCCTCGATCACCGCAGCGGGCGGAGGATCGAACGGCGTACCAATGGACAGGTCGACCGATCCGCCCTCGAATGCGTCGGCGATCGGCTTCAGCCGGTTCAACCGGTCATACGGGTATGGCGGCGGTGCGAACGCTCCGGTCGGTGCTTCGATGGCAACCATGATTAAGCCTCGGACTCAGTCGATGCGTTGTCAGACCCATTCGACTTGCCAATGACGAACTCGCTGAGTCGACCCGCGGATGCATCAGAAAGACGCGCCCGGATCAGCCACGCCTCCTCGGTTGGGCCGGCGCCATCACCGATCGAGACAACTTCACCCTCTCGGTGTACTGCGGCGAGAATGTCGCCACGTTCGTAGGGGACCAGGACTTCATAGACGACAGCCAGTACCCGGAGCCGGTCGGTCAAGGTCCGCAGGAAGATTTCAACACCGTCGCCGGTGGCTGCACTGATCGCAACCGAACCGGGATGTCGATCCGTCAGTTCCTGGGCGATTTCCGGCTGGGCGTCAGCTTTGTTGAACACGAGCAGTTCGGGAACTTCAGCCGCATCGATGTCACCGAGCACTTGACGAACGGCATCGATCTGCCCCTGAGGGTCGGGCGATGTGACGTCGACGACATGCACGAGGTAGTCGGCCATCGCCGCGACTTCAAGCGTCCCCTTAAACGACTCGATGAGCCCGTGCGGCAAGCGACTGATAAACCCAACAGTATCGGAGAGCAGCACGGGCTCACCGCCGGGCAACGCCAGTCGACGCGTGGTCGGGTCGAGCGTGGCGAAAAGACGGTCTTCGACCAGGACGCCCGAGTCGGTCAGCTCGTTGAGCAATGTCGACTTGCCTGCGTTGGTGTAGCCGACGATCGCCACGTTGGCGAGGCCGCTCTTGTTGCGCCCCTTGCGCTGCAGCAAGCGCGTTTCGGCGAGGCCATCGAGGTCTTTTTCGATCTTGGTGATACGTCGTTTGATCCGACGACGCTCGACTTCAGTTTTGGTCTCGCCACTACCGAATCGACCACCGACACCGCCGCGCTGCTGCGCCTGTTTGTCAGAGAGCCCTCGCCGAAGCCGCGGCAGGCGGTAGCGCAGCAGCGCGAGTTCGACCTGCGCCTTGCCTTCGAGCGTGTGTGCGTTCTGCCCAAAAATGTCCAAGATGACTGCGGTGCGGTCGATCGCCGTTCGACCCAACAACTTTTCGAGGTTGAATTGCTGCGCAGGGCCCAGGTTGTTGTCGAACACCACGGTGTCAGCGTCCACGGCGAGGCAGAGCTGCTTGAGCTCTTCGACTTTGCCCTTGCCGATGTACCAGGTGTGGTCGGGCGCTGAACGCTTTTGGACCATGCGGCCGACCTCGTCGGCCCCCGCCGTGTCAATCAGCAGGGCGAGTTCGTTCAGGCTTGCCTCGGTCGACTCTTCGTCGTCACCAGGCAGTATCACGCCGACCAGCACGATTTTCTCTCGGATCGTCCGATCAATCAGTGTCTCGGCAAGTGCTTCGTTGTACGGAGTCGTCACGCTGTCCTTCTCATTGCAGTGGCACCTGAATCGTTGCGATGTGTGTCGCCGGCCCAGTCAGCACGGCGAGTGTCGGATTTTCTGGCGAGAACCTGACGGTGGCGCTTCCACCGTCCATGTGGACGAGGACCTCACCGTCGATCGGTGTGGCGAGCCCCCACTGCGCTGCGGCATACGCGGACGCACAGGCACCCGTGCCGCAGGCAAAGGTGATCCCGGCGCCACGCTCGTGAACACGCATGGTAATTGCGTTGCTCTCGGGGCCCGGCTCGACGATCTCGAGGTTGACGTGCGGAACTTTGCCGCCCAGATCAGCCAAGTCAACAACAGCGACTTCGTCGACGCCGACGACGCTGTGCGGATTGCCCATGGTGAGGTGCGCAACGGGTCGATCGGGGTGGCAGGCCAGAGCCGCCCAGCCCTGCGGCTCGTCGATAACTCCGACTTCGCCCATCTCAACCTGCGCCGAGATCGTGTGTTCGTCGTCGGTACTGGCAAGCACGACGACTCGGTCGCCTGCGTCGGTGAGGATCAATTGTGGGCCGAGGTCGCCACGGCGTGCCGCGACTGCCTGGGCGAAGCAGCGAATGCCGTTGCCACTCATCTCCGCTCGTGAGCCGTCGGCGTTGTACAGCGTCATCTTTGCTGCGTAACCCTCGGCATCGTGGGCCAACAGCAAGCCATCGGCACCGACGCCGGTGTGGCGGTTGCAGAGCTGTGTTGCGAGGAGCGCGTGATTGACATCGGGCGGGTCGAAGAGCACCAGGAAATCGTTGCCGAGGCCGTGGTGCTTGGTCAGAGTCAGGGTCGTCATGCTCGCTGCAATTCTTCGATCACGGTGGGCGCCACCTCGGCAACCGGATCGCTCTCGATATCGATCCAGCGTACGCGTGGATCCCGACGGAACCATCGCTCCTGACGTACAGCGAACTGCCTCGTTCGGATGATAATCATTGCCACTGCTTCATCGTGGCTGATCTCGCCACGAAGATGTTGCAGGGTTTCCTTGTAGCCGAGCGCCTGGGCGGATGTCCTGGAGAATCCCGCCTCATTCAGCGTTGCCACTTCGGCGACTAATCCGGCATCGATCATGGCGTGCACGCGTGCTTCGATGCGCTCGGCGATCATCGGTCGAGGCCAGCGCAAACCGACCTGGGCGACCCCCGTGTCGGGATAGTGGTCGACTCCTGGCCCGAACGAACTGAACGGCCTGCCGCTGCCGATCGTCACTTCGAGCGCACGCAGCAGACGCCGCCGATTCTCGGGGTCGATCTTCTCAATAGCCTTCGGGTCCAGCTCGCGAAGCCGCTGGTAGAGCGTATTCGTCTCGTGGTGATCGAGACCGGCCCGCACCTCGGGCCACTCCCCTGGCAGGTCGAAGTCGTCGATCACCACGCGGTGATAGAGCCCGGTCCCGCCAACGAGGAGGGCGCGCTGCGCCCCAGCTGCAATTTCATCGAGTGCTAACGCATGCGCCTGTTTGAATTCGGCGACGGTGAATTCAGCAGTCGGCTCCACAAGGTCGATGCAGTAATGGCGCGCAGCACGCTGATCTTGACTCGACGGCTTCGCCGTGCCAATGTCCATGCCTCGATACACCTGCATTGAGTCGACCGAGATCAACTCGACATCACCGAGTTCAGCGGCGACGGCCATGGCAACCGACGACTTTCCCGATGCAGTCGATCCAATGACCGCAACGCGTGGCGGCCGGCTGATCAGAGGTGTTCGCCTTCGGCGATGCGCTGATGATGATGGATCACTTCAGCAACGATGAACCGGAGAAACTTCTCGGTGAAGGCCGGGTCGAGGCCGGCGGCTTCGGCCATCAAACGGAGCCGTGCGATCTGGATCTCTTCGCGAGCGGGGTCGGCTGCTGGCAGTTCGGCTGTTGCCTTGTAACGCCCAACTGCCTTGGTCACCTTGAACCGCTCGGCCAGCAGATGGACGAGTGCTGCATCGATGTTATCGATGCTCGATCGGTACTCGGCCAGTTGCGGATCCTCGGTCGCTTCACCCATCGAGCCTTAATGTAGTGCCAGCCAACCCACGCCGGGCGTTTGCCTACAACGCGGAGACGGGGATGCGGATCTTGTGGGCCGGCTCGGAGAGAAACTCGACGAAGTCGCCTTCGAGGAAGTGCGGCGCAGCGCGGTTGATGCGGACCGTGGCATAACTGCCTGTTCGCAGCGGACGCGGCGGGACGAAATGGACCAGCTTGTTCTGGCGGGTACGTCCACTGATCACATTGGGAAGGCGTTTGCTCGGGCCTTCGACCAACACTTCTTCGAGACGACCGACACGTGCCTCGTGCTTCAACAGTGCCGAACGCTCGACGACGATGCGCAGGCGCTGGAACCGCTCGCTCGCCACGGCGGCTTCGACGAAGTCGGCCTCCATGTCGGCGGCTTCGGTGCCGGGTCGCGGCGAGAAGATAAACGTGTAGGCGTAGTCGTATTCCGCAGCCGCCGCTACTTCGAGGGTGCGTTGGAAGTCATCTTCAGTCTCGCCCGGGAAACCGACAATGATGTCGGTCGAAACAGCGAGATCATCGATGGCTGCACGAGCTTGCCCGAGTCGTTCCAGGTAGCGAGCACCGGTGTAGCCCCGGTGCATCAGCGCAAGCACGCGGTCACTGCCGGACTGCAACGGGTAATGCAGGTGCTCACACACCTCGGGCGTTTCGGCCATCGCCGCAAACGTGTCTGGCCGCATGTCTTTCGGGTGCGGGCTTGTGAACCGCACGCGGCGGATTCCCTCGACCGCACCGACGTCACGGAGCAGGCTCGAAAACAGCGGGCGCAGCTTGGCTGACTCGTCGCCGGATTGACGGGCCGCGAGCTGCAAGTCGCGGCCGTAGCTGTTGACGTTCTGACCGAGCAGCGTGACCTCGGTGACGCCGTCGCCTGCGAGCTGTTCAGCTTCACCGACGATGTCGACGTACGGGCGGCTGATCTCGGCGCCGCGGACCGCCGGCACGATGCAGAACGCACAGTTGTTGTCGCAGCCGATCTGGATCGTGAGCCACGCGTTGTACGAGGTCTCACGACGCGCCGGCAGCGCCGACGGAAACATCGCATGATCGTCAATGACCGCTTCTTGGAGGATCTCGGTAATCGGCACCTCGGATGACTTCGACGCCTCGAGTAGTTCGGCTGCTCGGTGAACGTTGTGCGTGCCCATGACGACATCGACGTGGCCGGCCTTCTGGGCGACGAGTTCCTGGTCCTTCTGAGCAAGGCAGCCTGCCACGACGATTTGGCGGCCGTCCTTCTTGCCCTTCCAGGTCTTCAGGTGGCCCAGGTTGCCGTACAACTTATTGTCGGCGTTCTCTCGGATACAGCACGTGTTGAGCACCACAACATCGGCTTCGGACTCAGATTCAGCGCGCACGAGACCATCAGCTTCAAGGAGGCCCGAGATCCGCTCGGAATCGTGATCGTTCATCTGGCACCCCATGGTGCGCACGATGTAACTGCGCTGGGCGTCGGGAGCCGTGTCGGACATGCGGACAGGCTACCGACCCAACTTGCGAGCGGGTAGCGTTCCGCCCGTGATCGCCATCTTCCTCAACGAGAGCCAAACTCTCGTCAAGCTCCTTTATCTCGTCCACGTCCTGAGCATCGTCGCCGCATTCGGACCGCTGTTCCTGTATCCCCGAATGCAGCGCGCCGGCGAAACCAGCGCCATGGCCGCCCTGCACATGAAGCTCGTCTTTCCCGCCCTGATCCTGCTGTGGGTCGTCGGCATGGGCATGGCCGGCGTGAACAAGTTCGCGCTGGCCGAGATGTGGTGGATCACCATCACGATCGCACTCTGGATCGGCTCCGTTGCCGTCAGCTGGTTTCTCATCCGGCCCGCTATCGGCGACACCTCTGGCGACGCCAAGAAGAAGCTGTCGATGGGCATTGGCATCACCCACCTGATCCTCGTGGCCAGCATCGTCTTGATGATCTTCAAGCCGTTCGTCGACGGCAACTACGTCTTCAATTCCTGACAGCGGCGCTGCTCGGTGCGCTCCGCGTGTTGACGGAGTTCGCTGAGCGAGTACAAACGGTGCGATGAGCAACGCTGCACCCGCACACGGAACCCAGGAATGGCTCGATCAGGTCGTTGAGCCAATCATCGATCCTGATCGTCGGATCATTGATCCGCACCATCATCTGTGGCGCCCGGACGGTGCGCTCCCCTACGGCCCCAACGAGTTGGCGTTCGACACGGCGAGCGGCCACAACGTCGTCGCGACCATCTTCATAGAGTGCAGTTCGGCGTATCGCGCCGATGGTCCGCACCACTTGCGCCCGGTCGGCGAAACAGAGTTCGTTGTCGAAAGCGCCGAGTATCTCGCTGCCGAAGTGCCGTCCAGCCCGCCAATCGCGGCCATCGTCGGCCACACCGACCTGGCCGATACCGAACACCTTGACGAGGTACTTGATGCCCACGTTGAAGCCGGAAAAGGTCGCTTCCGTGGCATCCGCGACGCACTCGCCCGTGCCACCGAGCCTGAAGCAATGATGATTCCGGCGGTCAACACCGAAGGCAAGTTCGAGGACCCGGCCTTTATTGCCGGCGTCAAGCGCCTCGGCGAACGGGGCCTCACGTACGACACCTGGCACTACCACCATCAGAACCACCAGATGCTGTCACTCGCCAAGGCCGCACCCGACACGATGATGGTGCTCGACCACTTCGGTACGCCTTGTGGTGTCGGCCAGTACGAAGGAAAACGCGACGAGATCTTCGAGCAGTGGAAGCTTGACATCAGCGCACTCGCAGCCTGCGACAACGTCGTGGCCAAGATCGGTGGGCTCGCCATGCCTGACAACGGCTTCGGCTATCACCTCGCCGCCGCTCCCCCGACATCCGACGAGTTCGTCGAGGCGCAGGGTCGGTACTACCTCCACACGATCGAGGCGTTCGGTCCTGGGCGGTGCATGTTCGAGAGCAACTTTCCCGTTGACCGCTTCTCGCTCTCGTTCCCGGTCCTGTACAACGGCCTGAAAAAGATCGCTGCACAGTTCAGCGATGCCGAACAAGACGAGATGTTCCTCGGGACTGCAGCTCGCGTCTACGCCATCGAGATCTGACAGAAGTCCGACATCCTCACCGCGGCAAACCGCATGCCACCAGCCGCCAGCCGCCAGCTGAAAAGATCAGAGAGCAGCCGGATGGAGCACTGGTCAGGCCCGACCAGTGCTGCCGATCCGGCCGCTCGATGATGTGGGAACCGGGTTGATCAGTCGAGTTTGATCGGCTGATCGTCGGCTGCGGTGAAGGCGTCCTCTGATGCTTCTGCATCGTCGACGATGACCGGAGCGTTGGGATCTTCCTTCAAACCGCTGGCGATGAGGACCTTGTCGCTGATCTCCATCATTATCTCAGGGTTGTTCCGGAGATAATCCTTGGCCTTTTCACGACCCTGGCCGAGCTGCTCACCTTCGTAGGTGAACCAGGCGCCCGACTTCTTGACGATGGCCAAGTCGACCGACAGATCGACGAGGGATCCTTCACGGCTGATGCCCTGGCCGTACATGATGTCGAACTCGGCCTGGCGGAACGGCGGTGCCACCTTGTTCTTGACGACCTTGACACGGGTGCGGTTACCGACGATGTCAGTGCCGTCCTTCAACGCTTCGATGCGACGGATGTCGAGACGAACCGATGAGTAGAACTTGAGCGCACGGCCACCGGGGGTGGTCTCGGGCGAACCGAACATGACGCCAATCTTCTCGCGCAACTGGTTGATGAAGATACAAATCGTCTTGGTCTTGCTCAGGTTGCCAGTGAGCTTGCGGAGCGCCTGGCTCATCAGACGAGCCTGCAGACCAACATGCGTGTCACCCATCTCGCCTTCGATCTCGGCACGAGGCGTGAGCGCTGCAACCGAGTCGATCACGATGACATCGATCGCTCCGGAGCGGGTCAGCATGTCGCAGATTTCGAGCGCCTGCTCACCGGTGTCCGGCTGCGAGATGAGCAGTTGATCGACGTCGACACCGATGGCCGCAGCGTAAATCGGATCCATCGCATGCTCGGCGTCGATGTAGGCGCACACGCCTCCGTTGCGCTGGGCTTCGGCAACCACGTGCATGGCGAGCGTCGACTTACCCGACGACTCAGGACCGAAGATTTCGGTCACGCGACCTCGCGGCAGCCCCCCGACTCCGAGTGCAAGGTCGAGCGCCAACGCACCAGTCGACACAACCTCGATCGCCATGTTGGTGCGTTCGCCCATCTTC
>JBLIKS010000047.1:0-13396 GCA_047635555.1 Candidatus Azotimanducaceae bacterium | reverse complement strand
TGAACTCGTTGCCGTCGAGATCACCCAGCACCAACTCGGGGGCCTGCGCGGTAGCCAGCGCTCGGTCGCCAATCGATTCGGGGCCGATTGCGGTCAGGCCGCTGGCCTCGTCGGTCACGATGGCCATGCCGAGCCGCTCAGCAGTCGCAGTGAGATCAAAGCCAGATTCGGCAGACGCCAACGGCACACAGACCTCGGCCTTGCACGCACCGTGGGGCTTGATGTCCCACCCGGTGCCTTCGAAAAAGTCGGCAGCGTTGATGTCGAGTGTCCGTGTCAGCATGTCTTTACCGTACGGGTCCGGACTGTACGGGGCAAAAAAAGCTCAGCCGATCAATTCGGTGATGGCCTGCTGCGGGTCGGCACTTGTCACGAGTATTTCGCCGACAAGCACTGCGTCGTAGCCAGCCGCTTCGAGCATCCGAGCGTCGGCGCTGCCACGCACGCCTGACTCTGCGATCTTGATTGCATGATCTGGAATCACTCCACCCATTCGGATGGCCCGTTCATGGTCGACCTGGAACGTGACAAGGTCGCGCTGGTTGACCCCGACGAGCGTGGCCTGGGCCTCGAGCGCGTGCTCGAGTTCAGCCTCGTCGTGGATCTCGACCAACACGTCGAGCCCGATCTGCGTGGCAAGTGCGTGGAACCCGGCCAGTTCGGCCGAGTCGAGCGCAGCGGCGATCAGCAGCACGCAGTCGGCACCCATCAATCGGGCATCGAGCACATCACGTTCGCTGACCGTGAAGTCTTTACGAATCACCGGAAGAGCGCAAGCGTTGCGAGCTCCTTGCAGGTCAGCGACCGACCCGCCGAAGCTCTCGACGTCGGTGAGTACCGAAAGACAAGATGCACCCCCGGCCTCGTAGAGCCTCGCCCACTCGGGCGCATCGAGTCCGATGTTCAGGTCGCCTTTTGACGGCGAGCGCCGCTTGATCTCGGCGACAACCCCGAGCTTGGCGGTGTCAGCAAGCGCAGAACGAAATCCGCGTGCCGCTGGCATGGCTGTTGCTTCGTCGATGAGCCGATCGATCGGGCGCGTGTCAGCCGCAGCCATCTCGCGATGGCGATCGAGGATCTTGTCGAGGTAGGTCGCAGTCATATCGCGCAAACTTTTCCTAGAAGCCGAGCTTCTCGCCGACCGTTGAAAGCAGCTGGTCGATCGGAACGCGAACCTGCTCCATCGTGTCGCGATCGCGAACGGTGACGGCGTTGTCGTCGAGCGAGTCGAAGTCGACAGTGACCGCCAACGGCGTACCGATTTCGTCTTGACGGCGGTACCGCTTGCCGATGTTCTGAGTCTCGTCGTAATCGACCATGTAACGGTCAGCAAGCAGCTTGCGGACCTCATGCGCCAGCGGCGTCAATGTGTCTTTCTTGCTCAGCGGCAGGACAGCCACCTTGTAGGGAGCGAGGCGTGGGTGGAGGCGCAGCACTGTGCGTACTTCTCCATTCACTTCGTCTTCGTCGTACGCCGCAAGCAGGAATGCAGCCATTGTGCGAGTGGCGCCGGCAGCCGGCTCGATCACGTACGGCACGTAACGCTCTTGCGTCTGTGGGTCGAAGTAGTCGAGCTTCTCGCCCGACGCAGCAGCATGTGCCTTGAGGTCGAAGTCGGTGCGTTTTGCGATGCCCTCAAGTTCGTCGAAGCCCCACGGGAACTTGAACTCGACGTCAGACGTGCCGGTCGAATAGTGCGACAGTTCGTCTTCGTCGTGCGGGCGCAGCATGACCATGTCTTCGGGGATGCCATGCTCGATGTACCAGTTGAGGCGCTCGTTGCACCAGTACTCGTACCACTTGTCGCTGTCTTCCGGCGGGACGAAGAATTCCATCTCCATCTGTTCGAATTCACGTGTACGAAAGATCCAGTTTTGCGGCGTGATCTCGTTGCGGAAGCTCTTGCCGACCTGGGCAATGCCGAACGGCGGCTTCTTGCGGCTCGTCTGGAGCACGTTGGCAAAGTTCGTGAACATGCCCTGCGCGGTCTCCGGGCGGAGGTAGGCGTCGGCGCCTGCACCTTCGACCGGGCCGGCCTGGGTCTTGAACATCAGGTTGAACTCGCGGGCCTCAGTGAAGCTTTTCTTCGTGCCGCAATCGGGGCAGGTATCGGGGTCGTCAAGCTTGTCGAGACGATGCCGCGTTTTGCAGTTTGTGCAGTCGACGAGCGGGTCCGAGAAGTTGCCGAGGTGTCCAGATGCTTCCCACACCTGGGGCGGCCCGAGAATGGCAGCGTCGATCAGCACCACGTCGTCACGCTGCTGGACCATCGACCGGATCCACGCTTCTTTCACGTTGCGGAGCAACAGCGAACCGAGAGGCCCATAGTCGTAGGTGGAGCGGAAGCCGCCGTAAATTTCTGCTGACTGGGACACGAACCCGCGTCGCTTGCAGAGGCTGACAATTTGATCAAGATCCGTGGCCGGCATAGGCGCCCAAGTCTATGAGCGCACCGTCGGACCCACCCTGCGCGTTTGTGCCCTCGAGACAGGTGGTCTCTCCGACGGCACGAGCTGTCGCTGGTTGTCAGTGCGCTTCGAACATCGCTATTGCCTTCAGCCGTCGCTCGATGTGAAATTCGAGGGCCCTCGTCGCAAGGCCCGACACTTCGTGCGTGATTGGGGACTCTTCCTGAGTAAGCGCGTAGGCCAGTCGACCTCCAAGAATGTTGCGCAGCAGGTCGAGGGCGCCCGGACTGATCGACTGTCCGGAACGACACGATCGGCACAGCACGCCGCCTTCGTTCAGGTCGAACGCAACAAGTTGCGTCTCTGGGCCGGATTCGCCGCACCGGACGCACGCGTCGAGCTGTGGTCGAACCCCTTCGTGGGCAAGCAGCTTCCAATAGAAAGCTGGCACGTTCAGCGGTGACGGCTTCTGGGCAATAGTTCGGAGCACCCCGACGATCATCTGATAAAGGCGTGGGTTCGGCTCACGTTCGAGCGACAACTGGTCGGCGGCCTCGAGCACGGCAAGACCCTGCGACGCCCGGTCAAGCGAGGACAGCATCGGCGCCAGCGGTTCGACCGATTCAGCCTGCGTGACAATGTCGAGTTCGCGTCCCCGATACAGCTGGAGGCTGACGTGACTCATTGGTTCGAGCCGTGCACCAAACTTCGACTTGGTCTTACGCACGCCCTTGGCGACCGCACGAACCTTGCCGTTGTCGCGTGTGTGGATGACGATGATGCGATCGGCCTCACGCAACTTGTAGGTACGCAGGACAACGCCGACATCTCGATAGAGCTCGCTCATGCACTCGTCCTGCGAGCCATCGAAGCGAGCGAGCACATCACCTGACCATTCTTCCATGGGAGCAGGCTCATGCGGCACCCGTCGGGGTACCCGGTCTCCGCCGGCTCCAGGGGGTATCGTGCGGACCCTGATGAGCGACTCCCCTGCCGGCTCCGAGCCAGGAGCGGCACTCGGTGCACTCGCCACCGTCACAGCCGCTCTCGAGAATTCTGAAGACCGTCCAGGCCAGTTCGAGATGGCGCGACTCGTCGAACAGTCAATTGCCACCGGGAAACACCTCGTCGTGCAGGCCGGTACCGGTACGGGCAAAACGCTTGCCTACCTCGTGCCTGCCATCACCGGAGGCAAGCGTGTCGTCGTCGCGACCGCGACCAAAGCACTGCAAGACCAGCTCGCCGAGAAGGATCTTCCGTTCCTCGCCGCACACCTCGGCGTCGACTTCAGCTGGGCGATCCTCAAGGGACGCAGCAATTATGTCTGCCTGCAGCGACTCCGCGAGGTGAGCGCCGAGGGCGAAGGTCAGCTCGAACTCGAATCGATGGCCGTTGTCACGAAGGCCGAGATTCAGAAGATCGCTGCCTGGGCTGCGAATTCGCCGACCGGTGATCAAGCCGAACTCGACTGGTCCCCGAGCGACAACGCCTGGCGCTCGGTCAGCGTCGGCAGCGACGAATGCCCCGGTGCTGACAAATGTCCACTCGGCGATCCGTGTTTTGCCGAGCAGGCCCGTCGCAAAGCTGCTGCCGCCGACGTGATCGTGGTGAACACGTACCTCTACGGCCTCAACGTGGCTTCCGACGGTGCTGTGCTGCCCGACCACGACGTCGTCGTCTTCGACGAAGCACACACGCTCGAAGACACCATGAGTAACACGGTCGGTGTCGAAATTTCACCCGGCCGATTCACCGCGCTCTCCGGTGTCGTCCGCAAGATCATCGACGACCCGTCGATCACCGGTGGAATTTCCGACGTCGGCCCGAGCCTGCGCGATGTCCTCGAGCCCGAACTCGGCAAACGTCTGCCGACCCCGCTGCCTGACGATCTGCAAGAGGTACTGACGGATGCTCGCCTCACCTTGGGCGACGCCAACAACACGCTGGTCGCCATCGACACATCGAACGAAGACGCCAAGCAACGCAAGCTCCGCGCCCAGTCAATGGTCAGCCGAACGATCGAGTATCTCGACGTCGCCATCGAGGGCAAAGCGGGCTACGTCGCATTCGTCTCTGGCAGCCGCGACTCCCCCCGCCTCGAAATCCAGCCCCTTGATGTTGGGCCGGCGTTGACTGAAGGCGTCTGGACCAAGCGCACCGCGATTCTCACCAGCGCAACGATCCCGACATCGTTGGCAAACCGAGTCGGCATGGAATCCGGCGGCAAAAAGGTCGAAATCGCCGATGTCGGCAGCCCGTTTAACTACGAGGCCAACTCGATCCTCTACAACGCAATCCACCTGCCGAACCCGAACGACGCCGGGTTCAGGGCCAAAGCGAACGACGAACTCGAAGCACTGATCAACGCTGCAGGCGGCCGAACGCTCGCACTGTTTACGAGCTACCGGGCGATGGACGAGGCTGCCGAGGAGATGAAGTCGCGGTTGGGCTTTCCGATCCTTACCCAACGCGACCTCCCCAAGCCTGCCCTGGTCAAGGCGTTTGCCGACTCGGAGGAGACCTGCCTGTTCGCAACGGCCGGGCTCTTCCAGGGTGTCGATGTCCCCGGGCGCACCCTGTCGCTCGTCGTCATCGACCGCATCCCGTTCCCTCGGCCTGACGACCCGTTGCTGTCGGCCCGCCGTGACCTGCTCGGCCCTGCCGCATTTAGCGAAATCGACATCCCGCGGGCATCAATGATGCTCGCCCAGGCATGTGGTCGTCTGATTCGTACCGCCGACGACAGGGGCGTCGTTGCGGTAATGGACCCGCGCCTCGGCAAGGCCCGTTACCGCTGGGACATCGTCAAGGCACTGCCGCCCATGAAGCGCACGCGTCACCGCGAAGAAGTCGAGACGTTCCTCCGCTCACTCCGCGAATAGTTGCGCATGGGGTCAGGCCCCTTTCGCAACTATCTGCCGTGGTGCCGTTTCATCATCGCCGGATAGCTACGTGAGAAGTAGTTCCAGAGCTGGTCGCCGTACGTGTCGGTGTGCGTCGGACTCCCGATGTCACCGATGCCCGCATCGGTTTGCTCCTTGGTGGCCATGAATCCTGCCGACCGGTGACGCTCGCTCGCGGCGACCGCATCAACGAATTGCTGATCAAGCCCAATGGGATCGAGGGGCGTGCCGAGTGACGGGCCATGGAAGTACGCAGCCGACATTCGCGGCTCGCTGGTGATCACACGGTGCGCTGTGGCCATGAGATAGTTCCCGGACATCGCCTGCAACATCTCGCCGATGTTCAACACGAACGAGTTCGGTACGACCGGCACGTCGATCCAGGCGCCGGTGGGGTCGAGGACCTGCAGGCCGGGTGTCTCGCCGGTAGCGAGCAACGTGACGAAGCCCGTGTCGTTGTGGGCGTTCACGCCGGCTGCACCATCGGGGGTGGCCGGGTAGTTGATGAACTTGGTCAAGGACATCGCGTCGTCACCAAACGCACCAGCGAAATGGTCGGGCGCCAGACCGAGCCCAACAGCGAACAGGCTGAGCACTTCATCAGCGAGCGTTCCGAGTTGTTCGAACCAGTCGAGAGCGAGTTTTTGTTGCCCCGGCAGTATGTCGTCAGGCATCCATTGGTTCGGTCCGAGCAGCTTCAGGTAGTCCGGCCCGTCAGCCTGATCGCTGGGCGGGTGTTCACTCCACACATCGATCTGTTCACGGATATCGGGCCGATTATTCGTGAACTCTGTTCCGACAGATTCCCACCCTCGGAAGTACGGCGATGTCGACTTGTCGATCAACGACTTTTGCTCGTCGGGAAGGGCGAAAAACGAGCCCATCATGTCGAAGACTGCGTCGAGCAGCCCCTCGGGCAGACCGTGGTCTACCAAAACCGCAAACCCGATGTCGTGGTATACCGCCGTCAGCTCGTCGGCGAGGCTGCGCCGGTCGGCGTCACTCCCCCGCAGCCGTTCCAGGCTCATCACAGGAATTCGTCCAGCCTCAGCTGCAAGCATGGTCACGACTCCATCGTGGTGCCTGGGGGGCCGCTGCGTCGAGATCGGCGGCCGAGAACAATGCCAGCGACAGAGATGCCCGACAGCACGACAGCGAGAATGACGCGGATGGACCTCATGGAAGTTGAACGATCTGTGCGAGCACTCAGTTCTGCAAATCCGACACAGAGTTGCGAAAGGGGCCTGACCCCATACGCAACTATGCGAGGGTGTCGATGTTGTTGAGCTCGCGGAAGCTCTGCTCTAGGCGCTCGATGAAGCTGACTTCGCCAGCACGGAGCCACACGCGTGGGTCGTAGTGCTTCTTGTTGGGAGCGTCGGCACCGTCTGGGTTGCCGAGCTGGCCCTGCAGGTAATCGTGCTTCTCGGCGTCGTAGCCACGGATACCGTCCCAGAAGGCCCATTGCAGGTCGGTGTCGATGTTCATCTTGATGACCCCGTAGCCGAGCGCTTCTTCGATTTCGGCAGCTGAGGAGCCCGAGCCGCCATGGAAGACGAAGTTGACCGGCTTATCGCTGGAGGTCGAGTGCTTCTCGGCAATGTGTGCCTGAGCATCACGCAGGATGGTCGGAGTGAGCTTGACGTTGCCGGGTTTGTACACACCGTGGACGTTTCCAAAGGCTGCAGCAATCGTGAAGTTCGGGCTGACTTCCATCAGTCGCTCGTAGGCGTATGCCACTTCTGCTGGCTTCGAGTAGAGGTCTTCGGGGTTGGCATCGGAGTTGTCGACGCCGTCTTCTTCGCCACCGGTGATACCAAGTTCGATTTCGAGCGTCATGCCGAGTGGCGCCATGCGCTTCAGGTAGTCGACGCAGATATCAAGGTTCTCTTCCATTGGCTCTTCGGACAGGTCGAGCATGTGGGAGCTAAACAACGGGGAACCGGTCGCGGCGAAATGCTCTTCGCCCACATCGAGGAGGCCGGAAATCCAGGGCAGCTTGCTCTTCGGGCAGTGATCGGTGTGGAGGATGACGCGGGCGCCATACGCCTCGGCCATGGTCTGTACGTGCTTGGCACCCGCAACCGAGCCAAGGATCGATGCCTTGGCACCGTCGACCGGAACGTTTTTTCCACCGACGAAGGCCGAGCCACTCGTGGAGAACTGGATGATGACCGGGCTGTTGACCTTGCCGGCCGTTTCCATCACCGCGTTCATTGAGTTCGTGCCAATGCAGTTGGCAGCCGGCAGTGCGAACCGCTCAGCTTTGGCGAGCGCGAACACTTCGTTCACTGCCTCTCCGGTGAGGACGCCTGCGGGGAAATCGTTGCGTAGATCAGTCACGTTTCGATCTTACGCATTGGCTCCGACATCGTTCCAACATCTACACGAAGAGTACGTTCAGCGCCATGACGGATCTCGTTCGAACTGTGGTCGATGGCGGTATCGCCACGATCACTCTCGATTCCCAGCACAATCGCAATGCGCTGTCTCGCCAGCTCCTCGCCGAACTCCATGCGGGCATCGACGCCGCCGAGGCCGCCAACGCTCGGGCCATCGTGCTCCGCCACGAGGGGCCAGCATTCTGTGCTGGTGCCGACCTGAAGGAACGTGCAGCTGCCGCTCATGACGCCCCCGATATCGGGCCAAATCAGATGGTTTCTGCACTCCAGCGCCTGATGGACACAGAGCGTCCGACCATTGCCGCAGTCAACGGTGCTGTACGCGCCGGTGGGATCGGCCTCATGGCATCGTGCGACCTTGTGGTCGTTAACAGCAGCACCACGTTCGCGCTGACGGAGGTCCGCATCGGCGTGGCTGCGGCAATCATCTCCGTGCCGATCCTGCGGCGCGTTCCTGCCGGAAAAATCGCGGCAGCGATGCTGACCGGTGAGCAGTTTGATGCAGCCGAAGCACGGTCAATCGGCCTCGTCACCCACGTGACTGACGACGTCGACGCAACTGTGCAATCACTGATCGACGGCGTTCGCGCCGGCGCACCGCGGGCGGTTCGGGAAACGAAAGCCCTCCTCAACCGGGTTCCAACGATGGGCCGTGACGATGCGTTCGACGAGATGGGTCGACTTTCGGACGAGTTGTTCCGCGGCCCTGAGGCCCAAATTGGTATGCAGGCGTTCAAGGAGAAGCGGTTGCCGATCTGGAGCGACGAGCGAATCTGATGGAAACCGTTCAGATCTCGACAGTGGCCGGCCAACACCTCACTGCTGACCACTGGCCTGGCGACCAAACACCCGTCCTCCTCGCGCACGGCGGCGGCCAAACGAGGCACTCATGGGGCGGCACCGCCGAAAAGCTCGCGTCAAACGGTCATCGGGTCGTCTCGATCGACCTGCGCGGTCACGGCGACTCATCGTGGGATGCCGAGGGCGACTACTCGATGGCCGCCTACTGTGCCGACGCTCAGCACGTCGTCGAGTGGATCGGCGAACCCGTTGCCTGGGTCGGCGCATCGCTCGGCGGGATGACTGGCCTCCATGCAGTTGACGGAGCACCAGATTCCTACACATCGCTGACACTCGTCGACATCACACCACGGCCCGCGAAGGCGGGGGTCACCCGCATCCTCAACTTCATGGCCGCTCGGGCACACGACGGCTTCGCAAGCCTTGACGAAGCTGCCGATGCCATTGCCGAGTATCAGCCGCACCGGCCCCGGCCGACCGACCTGACCGGTTTGGCCAAGAACCTGCGCCATCGTGACGACGGCCGTTGGTACTGGCACTGGGACCCGGCCTTCATGACGTCTCGTGGCCAGGTGAATAGCGAGCATGCCCGAGATCGCCATCACGACGAGCTCGAGCAGATGGCCCGGCGCATCACGATGCCGACCCTCTTGATCCGCGGCAAGCTCTCCGACCTGGTCACCGAAGATGAGGTCCAGGCGTTCATGGAAATGGTGCCGCATGCCAAATACGTCGATGTCAAAGGCGCGGCGCACATGATCGCCGGCGACAAGAACGATGTGTTCACCGATGCAGTGGTCAGCTTCCTCGATCGCTGAGGTTCGTGCGATAGTGGGTGAATGACCACCAGCGCAGACCTGCACGAACGCATCGTGGGACAGAACCTCCCGAAACGGTTCCTCGCCAACGTTGAACGCAACGGCAGTATCGAGGTACTCAACTGGAAGAATTCAGCAGGCGACTGGGAGTCCAAGACGCTGACCGAGATGGCCGAAGACACCGCACGCCTCACGGCTGCGCTGAAGGATCTCGGTGTGAGCGCAGGCGACACGGTCGTCATGATGATCCGCAACCGCCAAGAATTCCATGCCCTCGACATGGCAATTATGTTTTGCGGTGCCACTCCAGTTTCGATTTACAACTCGTCGGCTCCTGACCAGATCCAATACCTGATCAACGATTGTGGTGCTTCGGTTGCCATTCTCGAAGATGCCGACTTTCTTGCTCGCTTCGATGCGGTACGCGAGAAAATACCGACCATCAAGCACACCGTGCTGATCGAGGCGGAAGGCGCCGCTGACGACATCATTCGCTACAGCGACATGCTCGCATTCGAGCCAGCCGACCTGGCAGTCGAAGCCGAAACTGCCACCCTGTCAGACACCGCCACCATCATCTACACCTCCGGCACAACCGGCCCACCCAAGGGCGTCATGTTGAGTCACAGCAACGTGGCCTGGACCCTCGAGTCAGTTGGCCAGTCGATGCGCGAACAAACCGACATCGCCGACTTCGCCGGTAAGCGCCACGTGTCGTACCTGCCGCTGGCCCACGTCATGGAGCGCCTGCTCGGCCACTACTACATGATCGATTTCGCTACAAGGGTGTACTGCTGCCCTGAGACGTCACAGATGCCAGCAACGGTCCGCGAGACCAAGCCGAACGTCTTCATCGGCGTCCCGCGGGTGTGGGAGAAGATGTACGCCGGTGTCACCGCCGCCATCGCTGCCGATCCCGTGAAGGAACAGCAGTTCAACGACGGCGTCGCCGCGGCACTTCCAATCATGGAAAAAATGACCGCCGGCACGGCCACCGACGAAGAGATCGCCACCTGGAACTTCCTCGACGAAGTCGGCTTCAAGGCCATCCGCGGATTGATCGGTCTCGACGAAGTCGAGATTGGCATCTCCGGTGCCGCTCCAATCCCAGCCGAGATCCTCGGCTGGTTCCGCGCCATCGGCGTCCCGCTCAGCGAGGGCTACGGCATGTCCGAGACCACCGCCGTGCTCTCCTGGTCGGCGGCTGCAAAGCCTGGCTTTGTGGGCCGACCTGCAACCGGTGTCGAGATGAAGATCGCCGAAGACGGCGAGGTTCTGGCTCGTGGCGGGAACATGTTCGAGGGGTACCTCGGGCTACCCGACAAGACTGCTGAGTCAATCGACGGCGAGGGCTGGGTGCACACCGGTGACATCGGCGTGATCGATGAAGACGGGTACCTCAAGATCGTTGACCGCAAGAAGGAACTGATCATCACGGCGGGCGGCAAGAACATCAGCCCTGCCAACCTCGAGGCAGCGCTCAAGATGATCCCGCTGGTCGGCCAGGCGTGTGCGGTCGGCGAGCAGAAGCCGTTCGTCACAGCACTGGTGGTCCTCGACCCCGACGCCGCTGCGGCTTGGGCGAGCGAGCATGGTCTTGAAGGTGACGCCGCCACGTTGGCCGCATTGGCTCAAAACGCTGACGTCATCGCTGAGGTCGAGGCCGGTCTCGTCGTGGCCATGTCAAACTTCAACAATGCCGAAGCCGTCAAGAAGGTCAAGGTGCTCGGCGCTGAGTGGCTCCCTGACACCGACCTGCTGACGCCAACCGCGAAGCTCAAGCGTCGCGGCATCCTCAGCACCTTCGCTGACGAGATCGAAGCCCTCTACAAAAAGTAGTCAGTCGATCAGGCGGTAGCCGACGCCTCGAGCTGTGACAATCAGCTTGGGGTCGTCAGGGTGCTCTTCGACTTTTACCCGGAGGCGCCGAACGTGCGCATCAACCAACCGGGAGTCGCCGAGGTACTCGTACCCCCACACGCGTTCGAGGAGTTGGTCGCGCGACAGTACGGCTCCGGCGTGGTCGGCGAACTCGACGAGTAGGCGAAACTCAGTCTTGGTCAGGCTGAGTTCCTTGCCGCTTTTCAGGACGATTCCTTGCTCGCGGCGCAATTCGATGTCGCCGAACACGCTTGCCGAGGGCACCGCTGACGCGTCCTGGAGGTGGACACGACGAAGCAGTGCACGAATGCGTGCTGCGAGCTCTTTCGGGACGACCGGTTTGGTGACGTAATCGTCGGCACCCGCTTCGAGCCCGGCAACCATGTCAACCGTGTCAGTCTGTGCGGTGATGATGATAATTGGCACGATGCTCTTGACACGCAGGGCGCGGCAGACTTCGAAACCCGACATGTCAGGAAGCCGGAGGTCAAGCAGAATCAGATCGGCAGGATGTGCGGCAAAGGCAACGAGTCCTTCGCTGCCGTTTGCGGCTTGGCGCACGGAGTAGCCCTCATCCTCGAGAGCGAGAGACAGCGCAAGTCGAATCGCATCGTCGTCTTCGATGAACAGCAGTGACTCCATCAACTCGACTCCATCAACTCGGCTCCATCAACTCGGAGGGTACAACACCTGAGGTAGGCATCGGTTTTCCACAGATTTTTCACCATCGATGACTTTGTTACAGAAATCGCACAGCTCGCGAATTGATCCGTCACACAAGAGGACCATATTAATACCTGTTCACGCTGCCCCGGTGAGACACCTTCCTCCCCCTGGTGTCTCACCGGCAGCGCGAGAATCTTTCGCCGATTGGTATGGCGAGAATCTTTCGCCGATTGGTATGGCGAGAATCTTTCGCCGACGTGGCTCTCTCACCTGCAACACTCTCATCTGTGGCTCGGCAACGTTCTCTCCGCCTTCGCACCCGCGTCACGCTCTTCTTCGCGTTCATTGCCTTGTTCGCGGGGTCAGTCTTGATCGGCGTGACGTACGGATTCGCGCGAAGCACCCTCCTCGCCCGTGAGAACACCGCCGCTCGCGACCAGACCATCATCCATGCCGATCTCCTCCTGCAGCAGCTCGAGGAGAACCCTCAGACGATCAACGTTTTCGTCGACACGGAACTCCGATTCAGGATCGATGGCGACGGCTTTGCAAACCTCGGTTCGCTCGACCCGACGCGTCCTCGAGCCGGCACCGACACACAGCGCAAGATCGACGACTACCCAGCCGTCATCGTCAACGCCGTTGAGCAACGCGGGAACGGTACCGCGTACGTCGGGATCGATGGCCAGAACTATGTGGTTGTCGGCGTCTACATCGGTGCATTCGATGTCGGCTACTACGAGGCATTTCCGCTCGGCGACACCGAGCGCACGCTTCGCGCGATCTTTACAGCCCTCGCCCTCGGCGGCATCGGCACGCTCGTGCTGGCGACCCTGTTTGGCTTTTCGACCAGCCGCCGTCTACTCCGTCCGCTGAGCCGTGTTGCCGACGCCGCCGAAGAAATTGCGTCGGGTGGACTCGACACCCGTCTCGACGAGGAATCCGATCCCGATCTCGACCGTCTGGCCGGCTCGTTCAACGACATGGCCGACGCCGTTCAAACTCGTATCGAGCGCGAGGCTCGCTTCGCATCCGATGTCTCCCACGAGCTGCGCTCACCTATTACGGCGCTCACCGCCGCTGTCGAAGTGCTCGATGCTCGCCGTGAGGAAGTGCCTGAACGCACACGTCAAGCACTCGATGTTGTTGTCAGCCAGGTACGCCGGTTCGACAACATGGTGATCGACCTACTCGAGCTGTCACGCCTCGACGCCGGAGCGACTGACCTCAACGTCGAGCGGCTCGACATCGTCGATCTGACTCGCCGTATCGCCGCCCGCTATGGCGCCGTTGATGTGCCGATTGAGGTTGCCAATCAGACCCGCACCGAAGTCTCCATCGACAAGGTCCGCTACGAACGTATTCTTGGCAACTTGGTTGAGAACGCACAGCACCACGGCGGCGGCGCCCTCTCTATCCAGTTGGCACCAGTGGCCAAACGTCGGATGCGGATCACTGTCGAAGACGGCGGACCCGGTGTGGCACGTGGGGAGCGAGAACGCATCTTCGAGCGGTTC
>JBLIKS010000046.1:0-13417 GCA_047635555.1 Candidatus Azotimanducaceae bacterium | reverse complement strand
TCGAACCAGGTCCGCAAGGCCCAGACCGGTTATGTGCGTCAATATGCCGGGGTGATCGGCATTGGTGTCGTCTTGCTCCTCGGTTGGTTCGTGGTGATTAGAGGAATTCTTTGATGTCTGGCTTATTCGCACTTCTTCCCGCGGGCGACATGCTCGCGGCGCAGGAATCGAACGCCGCTCCGGTGTCGTTCCCGATCCTCACCATGTTGATCCTCGTGCCGTTCGTCGGCGCGGTTGCAGTCGCCTTGACGAACAAGTCGCGTCCCGAGATCACCAAACTGATCGCCCTGATGGCGTCCGTCGGTACGGCGGCTTTGTCCATTTGGCTGCTGTTTGCGTTCGAGCAGGGCGAGGCCGGCTTCCAGTTCTCATCGAAGCACGCTTGGATTGAGCAGTGGGGTATTGGCTGGCACCTTGGTGTCGACGGCATCTCGCTGTTCCTCATCGTGCTGACCGGCGTGCTGTTTCCGCTGGCGATCGTGGGCATCGACGCCCACCATGACGAGAAGCCATATCTCGCTTGGCTGCTGATGCTGCAGGCCGGCGTCATGGGTTCGTTCCTCTCGCTCGATCTCTTCCTGTTTTTCATCTTCTTCGAGATCGTGCTCGTGCCGATGTACTTCCTCATCGGTGGCTGGGGTTACGAAAACCGCGTGTACGCGGCGACGAAGTTCTTCCTGTACACGATGTTTGGTTCGGCCTTCATGCTGGTCGGAATTATCGCCACGGCGATGCTCGCTCGCGAAGACGTCGGCTACCTCACATTCGACCTCGTCGAAATCGCCGAGAACGCCAACTTCAGCGCGAACGTTGGCCGCTGGCTGTTCTTCTCGATAGCAATCGCGTTTGCCGTCAAGGTTCCGATCTTCCCGTTGCACACCTGGTTGCCTGACGCTCACACGCAGGCCCCGACCGCTGGTTCGGTCGTTCTGGCTGGCGTCATGCTCAAGCTCGGTACGTACGGCTTCCTGCGCTTCGGCCTCTACCTTTTCCCTGAGGCAGCGGTATGGAGCCGGTCACTGTGGCTCACGCTTGCTGTCATCGGCATCATCTACGGCGCCATTGCGGCCACGATGCAGAAAGACCTCAAGCGACTCGTTGCCTACTCATCGGTCGCGCACCTCGGCTTCATCATCCTCGGCACGTTCGCCTTCACGACGCAGGCGATCTCTGGCTCGGTGCTGCAGATGGTCAATCACGGTGTGTCGACCGGCGCGCTCTTCCTCCTCGTCGGCATGATCTACGAGCGTCGCAAGACCCGTCAGATTGCCGAACTTGGCGGCATCCAGAAAGTCGCCCCGATCTTTGCGGCTGGCTTCATGATCGTGATGCTGTCATCGATCGGCGTGCCAGGTTTGAACGGTTTCATCGGTGAGTACCTGATTCTGCTCGGATCGTTTCAGACCGCGCGATGGTGGACCGTCGTTGCCACGGCCGGTGTCATCCTCGCTGCGCTGTATCTCCTGTGGGCCTACCAACGTGTCTTCCACGGCGAGCCTGACGAAGCCAACGCTGCGTTCCCCGAGCTGCGTGCCAAGGAAGCCATGGTGCTCCTGCCGTTCATTGTCGCCATCGTCTTCACCGGTGTGTACCCGAAGCCGCTCCTCGATCGCATCGAGCCGAGCGTCGAGGTACTCGTCACCCATGTGGCCGACAACAGTGCCTTCAATATTCCTGATCCTGGCCAGCAGTGCGGAACGTTCGAAGTCGAACACGCCGAAGCGGGTGTCGAAGCAGACGCGAGCGCCGAAGCGCACGGTGACGAGAGCAACGGTTGTGAGAGCGGAGACAATGAGTCCCATGACAGTGGTGACGATGAGTCTCACGACGATTCCGAGAGTCAAGGCGACGAGGGAGAGGAGCCCGGCGAATGATCTCTGAGCTTGCTTCTTCGTTCGCTGGCAGCTTCGCGGCGCAGCTTCCCGCGCAGGCATTCCAGGGCCCCGAGGTCAACTGGTTTGCACTGTCGCCGATGCTGGCGCTGCTTGGCGGTGCCCTCGTCATCATGGTCGTGGGCGCACTGACCCCGCAGTGGCCCAAGGGCCTGTACGCCTTCGTGTCCGCATTCACTGCCGGTACCGCCGGTGCGTTGGCAATGGTCCAGTGGGACGACATCACCGACAATGGCGTGCAGACGCTTGTTGGCGGCGCCATCGCCTTCGACACGTTCGCGATGTTCTTGACGATCACGATCTGTATGAGCTTGCTGCTCGTATCGCTCTTGACCGACTCGTTCCTGCGTGGGACGCCGAACGAAGGCCCCGAGATCTACGCGCTGTACATGGTTGCTGCTATCGGTGGCATCGTCATGGCGTCGGCCAACGACCTCATCGTGCTGTTCCTCGGCCTCGAGACACTGTCGCTTGCGCTCTACGTGCTTGCCGCCTCGAATCGTCGTTCGCTTAAGTCGGCAGAGTCCGGCATCAAGTATTTCGTGCTCGGTGGCTTTTCTTCGGCGTTCTTCCTCTACGGCATTGCGCTCCTGTATGGGGC
The DNA here is from genome assembly GCA_047635555.1 of Candidatus Azotimanducaceae bacterium. GTDB lineage: Bacteria > Actinomycetota > Acidimicrobiia > Acidimicrobiales > Ilumatobacteraceae > Ilumatobacter_A. The sequence goes on along the minus strand of JBLIKS010000046.1, from coordinate 10,924 downwards.
ATCGGGCACCACCAACATCACCGAGATGGTCATCGCCTTCCGCAATGGTGTCGACCTTGACAGCTCTGACCCGTTGGCGCTCGCCGGCATTGCGATGTTGATCGTCGGGCTTGGTTTCAAGGTCGCGGCAGCTCCGTTCCACGTGTGGACGCCCGACGTCTATCAGGGTGCACCGTCGCCAGTCACTGCATTCATGGCATCAGTTGGCAAAGCCGCCGCCTTCGCCGCGATGATCCGTGTACTTGTGACCGCCCTCCCGTTCTTCCGTGACGACTGGGGTCCGGTCATCTGGGCGCTTGCGGTCCTTTCGCTGGTCATTGGTTCATTCCTGGCCGTCGTGCAGACCAACGTCAAGCGCATGCTCGCCTACTCGTCGGTGAGCCACGCTGGCTTCTTGCTGGTGGGTGTCGAGGCTGCTCGTAACACGGCTGGCGAAGCTCTGCCGGGCGATGGCATTGCCGCAGTCGCGCTGTACCTGATGCTGTATTCAGTGCTGGTCATTGGTTCGTTCGGTGTCGTCACCATCGTGTCGAAGGCATCAGGCGACGAAGACGGCGACTCGTCGCTCGACTCGTTCAAGGGCCTCGCCAAGCGCCGCCCGACCCTGGCCTTGGCGTTCACCGTCTTCCTGCTTGCCCAGGCCGGCGTGCCGCTGACATCGGGTTTCATTGCGAAGTTCGGTGTTATCCAGGCCGCTGTCGAAGAGGAGAGCTACGTCATTGCGGTCATTGCCATGGTCGCTGCAGTCGTCGCGGCGTTCCTGTACCTGCGGATCATGGTCAACATGTGGCTTGCCGAGCCTGAGGGTGGCGACGAAGCAGAAGCCGTGATCATGCCGTTCTCGGCTGGTGTGGCGATCTTTGGTGCCGCAGCCTTCACGCTGTTCGTCGGCGTCTTCCCTGGTTGGCTGATCGACGCAGCCGAGACCGTCTCCGTCATCGCCCGCTGACCGGTTGACGGGCCAACTCGCCTGGCTGATCTGGGTCAGATACTGCCGTGAACGGGCACGGCATCGGTCTTGAGATCGACCCGCAACACCTCGATAGCGTGCAAGGGTGAGCACAGCAAACGCCCCGAAGTCCTCGTCTCGTTACGAGGTGGTGTTGTTCGATCTCGACAACACGCTGTCCGACTTCACGTCAGCGCAGAGCGCGGCCCTGCCGGCGCTGCTTGAGGACCACGGCGTCGCTTGCGGTGCCGACTATCTGTCGACCTTTCAGCAGGTCGCCGCACCGCTGTGGACCCAACTCGAAGCTGGCGAGCTCACGCTCGACACGCTCAACGACGAGCGATTTCGGCTTCTGATCGAGCACACCGATCTCGACCTGGATCCAGCACTGCTGGCCTCGCAGTACCTGAGCTGGCTGAGCCGCTCCGGGACGCTGTGGCCCGGTGCCACCGAACTCCTCGACCTTCTCCACGGAGCGGTCCCGATGGGCTTGATCACCAACGGCTACTCCGAGGTACAGCGCCCCCGGCTCGAACGATTCGGCCTGACGCACTACTTCGCTTCGGTGACTGTGTCGAGCGAGATCGGGCACGCGAAACCAAGCTCGGCTTTCTTTGACGTGGCTCTCGCCGCTCACGGCAACCCCGACCCCGCAAGTGTCCTCGTCGTCGGCGACAGCCTCAGTTCTGACGTGGCTGGCGGAGCTGCTGCGGGTTGCGCCACCTGTTGGTTCAACCCTGGGCGTCGACCAATTCCGGACGCGCCACGCATCAATCACGTCGCCACCACGCTCGCCGATGTCGCTTCGATGATCCTGAGCACCTGAGCGATTTCCGCGTCGGATGCCAGGCATGTTGGAGCAGCGATCGCCTCAGCCAGTGGGGTCGGGACCTCGGACACGCCATGTCGCGCCGGTCAGGCTGATGTGACGTTTGCCCTGCCCTCTGGGAAAGACTATTCGGAGGCGCTGCGTAGCATGCGCCGAACATGGATGCACTTATCGTCTCCCTTCTGGCCGCCCGAGTTCTCGACGGTGAGGAGCTCTCCGACGACGTCTGCGAACAGCTCTTGCTGGATCCCCAGGTCGATCTGTTGCCGCTGCTTAACGAGGCCTACACCGTCCGCAAAGCAAACTGGGGGAACCAGGTTCACGTCCACATCTTGAACAATGCGGCAAACGGGAAGTGCCCCGAAGACTGTTCGTACTGCACCCAGGCCAAGAACAGTGATGTCAATATCGAGGAGTACCCGATGAAAAGTCGGGACGAGATCCTTGCCGAAGCCAAGCTTGCGTATGAGAATGGCGCCTTCCGGTATTGCATGGTGTTCTCCGGTCGGGGGCCGTCCACGGCGCGTACGGCCGAACTGGCGTCGCTGGTCTGGGACATCAAGGCGCTGTATCCACTCGAGGTATGTGTGTCGGCCGGTCTACTCGATGACGATAAAGCCGCGGTGCTGGCCGCCGCTGGCCTGGACCGACTGAACCACAACCTCAACACATCTGAAGAGCACTACGCCGAGATCTGCACGACTCACACGTATCAAGACCGCATCAACACACTTCGAGCAGCGAAACGCAACGGCATCGAGATGTGCTCCGGGTTGATTGCTGGGATGGGCGAGCCAGCATCGGACCTCGTCGAGATTGCCAAGACGCTCCGCGAGCTGGGAGCCGAGTCGATCCCCGTCAATTTTCTCCTGCCCTTCGAGGGCAACGAACTTGTGACGCCTCAGGGTCTGTCACCGCAGTACTGCCTGCGAGTGCTCTCGATGTTCCGCCTCACCAACCCGACCGCCGAGGTCCGCATCGCGGCTGGCCGCGAGTTCCACTTGCGATCGATGGAAGTCCTGGGCCTGTACGCAGCGAACTCACTGTTCCTCGATGGCTACCTCAACGCCAAAGGTGAGACCGCCAACCGCACGTATCAGATGATCATCGACGCTGGCTTCGAGATCGTCAGCGAATTCTCCGCCGAGCAACTCATCGTTCAGGCGGACGAGCACAGATCCAGCTCGCCCGCTCAGCAGGAGAGCGTGGTGGCGGTCCGCGGTAAGAGCGTCATCAAGACCATCACTGACCTCCGCCCGTCGCTGTAGGCACTGCACTCCCGAAGGCTTTCGTGGCGTCGTGCTGTGTCAGGCTGGTCGGGTGACTGACGCATCTGAAACCGCTGGCCTCTACGCATCGATGAGCACCCTGCGGGCAGTGCGCAAGCTCCGGCCCGACCCCATACCTGACGACGTAATGGAGCGCGTTCTCCAAGCAGCGTGCTGGGCGCCGACGGGGGGCAACACGCAGCCCTGGCGTGTCGTGGTCATCACTGACCCTGACCTGAAGACTGCAATGCAGGAGATCTACGCGCCCGAGTGGGCAAAGTACGTCGCCGGCTTCATGAAGATGATGGAAGGCCTGCCGCCCGAACAGCTCGCCCCTTGGGAACGCGTCGCGGCCGCCGGTGACTACCTCGCCGACCACCTCGACGAGGCACCCGCCCTGTTGTTGTTCTGCGCCAATCCCAAGATGATGGCGATTACTGATGCCAAGCTCGACCGCGTCAGCGTGGTCGGTGGCGGGTCGATTTATCCGGCGGTACAGAACGCGATGCTTGCCTGCGTTGCCGAAGGGCTGGGCTGCACACTGACAACGCTCCACTGCCTCCGCGAGGCTGAAGTGATGGAACTCCTCAAGATTCCCGAAGGCTGGGCCACCGCAGCCCTTGTCCCGATCGGGTATCCGGTCGGCAAGGGCCACGGCCCGATTACACGGCAGCCCCCGAGCCAGCTCGCCTTCCGCGACACATTCGGGAACGCTTGGTCGTAGTGGACAGTTAGTGCCAGTCGGCTTGGGCCATTGTCCAGATGACCGACCGCCCAGAGTCCCCAACTGCTGTTGGTTCTTTTTCGATGACTCGGTCGCGGTGGAAGCCGAGCTTGGCAGGAACGCCAGCGCTCGCCTCGTTGGCCTCATCGGTGTGGACCTCGACGCGTTCGATGCCAGCGACGCCAAACGCCGTGGTTGTCAACGCCGAGGTGATCTCTGTAGCGAATCCGCGCCGCGTGTGGTCGTCAGCGATCCAGTACCCGATGTCGAGTGCGCCGGCGCCGACGCGACGGTGGAGCCCACAGCTCCCGATCGCGATGCCGTCGAAGAATGTGCCGAACACGACGTCGCCGCCTTCCTCGCACTCGCGAGTCCACGTTTCGATCAACGCGACGCGTTCGGCGACCGTTTGGGGCTCAAATTTGATCCAGGGCATCCACGGTCGGAGATGCTCAACGTTGCTCTCGACGAGGCCGCCGAGTATCGAGGCTTCGTCGTGCTGCCAACACCGCAGGAGTAGTCGAGGTGTCTGGACGCGCGTCGGAAGCCGGTCGTCAGCGTCATCGATCATGTCCCGACAGTAGTGCCGGCTCGGCAGGTCGAGATCGCAAGTCGCGTCAGCGGGCCGATCAGTGAAGAGTCAGCGGGTGGGCCAAGTAGCAACCGTTGCATAGCGAGCACCGTCTGGGTGCAGGCGGCTCTCGACGAGGGCAACCTCATCAACGTCAAACTCTGCCTGGCACAGCATGCCAACGACCTTGCGCACGATGGCACCACGCTTGACCCGAGCGATGGTGATGTGGCCGGTGAACGTCGGCCGCGGATCGAGGCTGCCGAGACCGGCTGTTGCTTCCACCACGGCTGCAGAAAGTGGATCAATCCCGCTGACCGGTGCCATTGCCGAATGCGTTCCGAGCATGTCGATGGCCGGGCCAACTCGGGCGACCGCCGCTGGCAGTTCAGCGCGATTCATTGCTTCGCACACGTCGTCAATGTCGGCCTCGCCGAGAAAGCGGAGCGTGGCATGCCAGTTCTCTGGTGCGACGAAGCGCACTCCCTGCTGGTCTTTGCGGGGCAACTCGGTGAGCATTTCGACAACGTTGGCCGTTGGCCAGACGGCAAGAAACAGTCGACTCATCACGAGCAGTGTTGCAGGCGGTGGGGTGTTCTCAACCCAAACTTCGCTCGGGTCCGCCAGGGTGTCTGGACGCTTCTCGTCGAAACGGGCGAGAATTGACTCATGCAATCACAGCATTCAGACATGAAGCGCCGCCTCGTGTTGTTCGGGCTGATGGTGCTTATCGTCGCCATGGTCGCCGGAACGGCGTTCGCCTAGGAGTGGCTTAGGCCGGTTGCATTTGGGCATCGCGCTTTTCGGCGTACCGCTGTGCAACACGTGCGCTGGTTGCCATCCGCTTCATTAAGCGTTCCTGCGCTACAGCACCCTCGCCAGAGAGGCCTGTGATGTTCGCGGCGTCCCACTGACGCAGGACCACGGGGGCCAGAATCTGTTCGTGGTGGATCTGTAGGTCGTAGATGCCGGCGCGGGCAATGGCCTTGGCATGCCGCTCGAAGTCAGGAATGCCGGTACCCGGCATCGCGAACGAACGGACCTGCTTTTCCATCGCGATCATCATCGTGTTTGGGTCGGCCTTGATCGCTGCTGCTGCAAGATCGCGGTAGAAAAGCTGGTGAAGATTTTCGTCGCCGCACACTCGCTTGAGCAGGTTGAAGCCGACGTCGTCACCGAGTTGGGCACCGGTGTTGCGATGCGAGATTCGCGTGGCGAGTTCCTGCAAAGCGAGGTAGATGAATCCCTCGTGGGTTGTTTCGGGGTCAGGCGTTTCACCCTTGCTGACCTGCACCATTCGGCTCCGCTCCAGCTCGATGGGATCGATCGCTCGGGTGACAGTGATGTAGCCATAGATCGCCATCGAGTGACGACCTTCTTCGGCGGTCCAACGGCGAGCCCATTCGCCCCAGGCGCCGTCTTTACCGAACATCCGCTCGACCGACCGGAAGTAATACGGCAGATTGTCTTCGGTGAGCAGGTTGACCAGCAGTGCGCTACGAACCTCTTCAGAAAGTTTCGCACCAGCCAGATCGGCGTCCTCGGGGGACCACTGATGTCCCTCCATGTGGTCCCGACCGCGGCTGTACGGCACATACTCATGCGGGAACCACTCTTTGGTGGTCGCCAGATGCCGTTCGAGCAACTGCTCGACGTCGGGAGTGATCGCGTGGAGGATTTCCTGCTCGTTCACAACATGCAGCCTACCGACCAGTAGGTAGTCATGCGAGCCGGGCGCGACAAACAGCCAATTTCTGGTGCAAGATGGAGGCGTGGAGAGCGCGCGAGTTGACCAGTGGCTGTGGTCGGTTCGACTGACCAAGACACGGGCCGACGCAGCCGGTGCATGTCGAGCGGGCCATGTGAAGATCAATGGCACGCCGGCGAAGCCGTCGTCTGCGGTCAAGGTGGGCGATCGAATCGAGGCGCGCCTGAACCAGCGGGAACGAATCGCCGATGTGGTTACGGTCCTTGCGAAGCGTGTCGGCGCACCGGTCGCGGTCACGTGCTTCGTCGATCACAGTCCGCCACCGCCTGAACGCGATCCGCTGTCTCCGCCGATCTTCGAACGAGATCGCGGCGCCGGGCGACCGACTAAGCGTGACCGACGACAACTCGACAAGCTCCGTGGTCGCCACCGTTGAGCTGGGTGACTATCTCGGAAATTTGTCGACTGAAAATTCGAAAGGTCGAAGAAGGGGTAGATTTCGGCGGCCTGCCCATCATGGAACAGCCCAGTAGTGCCGGGGACGCAAAGATCCCAGCGGCGAACGTCGGAATCAACGCGCCTCACGACGACGCGCCTCACGACGACGCGCCTCACGACGACGCGCCTCACGACGACGCGTTGACAGAGGCTGGCTATCAGACGGGCGGGCCAGCGGATCCCGCAGCTGAGCCGGAAGGCGATTCTGCTGCGGGTCTCTGGGCGCTGTTTCTTGGCCTCGGCCTGCTGATGATTGGCAACGGGCTCAACGGTGCAGTGATCGGCGTTCGCTCGGGCAACGAGGGCTTCAGCGTTGTGGTCACCGGCGTGATCATGGCGGGCTACTTTGCTGGGTTTTTGATTGCGCCAAGTCTTGTTGTGAAAATGATCGCGTCCGTCGGTCACATCCGTGTGTTCGCCGGGCTGGCGTCGTTGGCGTCGAGCGCGGTCCTGATTCATGCCCTGTCGGTTGTGCCGGTCACGTGGACTGCAATGCGTTTCGTGTTCGGCTTTTGCTTTGCCGGTTTGTACATCGTGATCGAGTCGTGGCTGGCCGAGCTCTCGACTCCAAAGAATCGCGGACGCACACTTGCCGTCTACATGATCGTGGGCATGGCCGGTCTTGGCATCGGTCAGTACCTCATTGCCGTTGCTGACCCGAATGGCTTTCACCTGTTCATCGTTTCGTCGGTGCTGGTCTCGCTGGCGCTGGTGCCCGTGACGCTTGCTGCTGCTGCAAGGGTGCCACCGAGTCGCCCGGTTGAAAAGGTCTCTATCCGAGAACTGATCGGCTACGTTCCGACGGGCGTGGTGGGGTCGTTCATGAGTGGCGCTTCGGCCGGTGTATTGCTGAGCCTGGCAGCGGTTTACGCAACACGGAGCGGCCTGTCTGTCGACCGGACAGCCGCGTTTCTTATCGCCCCGACGATCGGCGCAATTGCTCTGCAGTGGCCGATTGGCCGCCTGTCCGATCGGGTGTCGCGGCGTGCGGTGATCTTTGGCGTCGTGATCGCAGCAGCAGCCCTGTCGGTGACTGCGTCGACAGTGCGGCCAGACAGTGCGCTCATGCTGCTCGTCATGTTCGGGATTGGTGGCACGATGTTCCCGCTGTACTCACTTGTGGTCTCGTACACACTCGACTGGACGCCGGTCGAAAAGACGGTAGGTGCAGCTGGCACATTGGTGCGAATCAACGGATCGGGTGCCCTGGTCGGTCCGCTCGTCGCAGCCCCACTGATGTCATGGTTCGGCGACGACGCGTTCTTCTTCACGATGAGCGCGTGGTTCTCGGTGATTCTTGCTTTCGTCGCGTACCGGATCGCCTTCAAGGATGCGCTACCGAGTGAACGTCAAACCAAGTTCGTACCGTTCCCGGCGCGAGCCTCGAATGTTGCGATCCGTCTCGTCGTACTTCCGGTCAAGGCCACCAAGGTGGTCAGCCGAGCCGCGGTGTCGCGCCGCCACAAACACCCCGACCCGAACTGATCATCCGGGGGCAGGCGGGGGCATGTGAGGGGTCAGGCGGGGGTTCAGGCGAGGGTCTTTTGGCGCCAGGTTTCGGTGGTCGCGACCTGGTTGAACGTGTAGAGGTGGATACCGCCGATGCCGAGTTCTTCGAGGTGCGGCGCGAGCGGCTTGAGCAGTTGATCGGGTTCAAATGCGCGCTGTGTCATCATTTTGCCGAGTGCCTTTTTGTTCTTCGACAAGTAACGGAGTGATGTGCCGACGCCCAGGCGGACGCCCATCGTCATCAGCTTGGCCTTGTCGATCACACCCGGAATGCCGAGGTGGACCGGAATGGTCAGGCCGGCTGCTCGTTCCAGCCGTAGCCAGTCGCGGATCTGGTCGGACGAGAAACACATTTGCGTCGACACGTGTGCGGTCCGGCCGGACTCGAGAATCATTTTCTGCTTGACGTGCAGCGCATCGTGGAGCTGCTCGTCGGTGATGAACGGATGCGTGTCGGGATACGACGTGTAGCCAATGTGATCGACGATGCGGCGCTCGTTCGAGTCGTCAAGTGCGATGAGTGCCTCGATGAACTCGATGGCGTCGAAGAAGCAGCCGGGCGGGTCGGCGTCGCCGCCGACGACGAAAATCTCGCGCGTGCCGATTTCGGCCAGTCGGTTCAGGATCTGCGCCAGATGATCGTGAGTTTGCACCATGCGCGCCGCGATATGGGGCGTGACCGAGTGGCCAGCTGCGACGAGTGCCGCAGTTTCGTCGAGGGTCGCTTCGATCGTTTTCGCGGGGGAACACGTCATCGAGATGCGCGAGGCCGGTTCGAGTTCCGAGATTGCACGCTCGAGGCTCTTCATCGGGATGAGCTCGACCTTCGCGTTTTCGATCATCGATCGGAGCGGCGAAGGGCCGGGCAGCAGTAAGGGGCGTCGAAGCCCGCGGCGTAGTCGGCTGGTGGTCATGACAGGAAGTGCTTTTGCTTCGGCGGACATCGTTGTTGCCTCCTTATTCGTTGATCAGTTTCACTTGGGGTCAGACCCCAAGTGAAACTGTGCTGCTAGCTGAGTCCAACGATGTTGCCGTCGGCGTCAATGTCGATGGTTTGCAGGGCCGGCGTTTTGCCGAGGCCTGGCATGGTGCGCATGTCGCCGCAGATTGGGTAGACGAAACCGGCGCCGACCGACGCGCGGACTTCGCGTACCGGCAGGGTCCAGCCCGTCGGTGCGCCCTTGAGGTTGGGATCGTGGGAGAGCGACAGGTGAGACTTGGCGATGCACACCGGCAGGTTGCCGAAGCCGTTTGCTTCGTAGTTGTCGATCTGCTTGCTGGCGGCGGCCGAGAACTCGACGCCATCAGCGCCGTAGACCTTCTGGGCAACGGTGGTGATCTTGTCGCGCAGGCTCATCTCGTCGGGGTAAAGCACCTGGAAGTTGGACTCTTCTTCGGCGGCTTCGGCCACGGCGTGAGCCAGTTCGGTTGCGCCGGCGCCGCCGTCGGTGAAGTGCGTCGAGACTGCCGCGCGAGCGTTAAATTCCTCGGCGATTTCCTTGATCGCGTTGATGTCTGCGTCGTGATCGCCGGGGAACATGTTGATTGCGACAACCGGGGTGCAGCCGTGGATCCGCATGTTCTCGAGCTGCTTGCGGAGGTTGTCACCGCCCTGATGCACCTCGTCCGGGTTCTCTCTGAGGAGGTCCTCGGGTAGCGGCTTGCCGGCGACGATCGTGTGCTTGCCCGAGTGTGCCTTGAGCCCGCGCACCGTGGCGACGAGAACTGCAGCATCTGGGGCCAGGCCCGAGGCGCGGCATTTGATGTTGAAGAAACGCTCGGCACCCATGTCGGCGCCGAAACCAGCTTCGGTGATCAAGTAGTCACCCATGTGGATGCCGATGCGGTCGGCGACGATCGAGCTGTTGCCCGTGGCGATGTTGCCGAACGGGCCGGTGTGAACGAGTGCAGGCGTGTTCTCGAGGGTCTGCATCAAGTTGGGTTTGATGGCTTCACGCAAGATGACTGCCATTGCGCCGGCGACCTTCAACTCTTCGGCCGTGACCGGCGTGCCGGCCTTGGTGTAGCCGACGACGATCCGGCCGAGCCGTTCGCGGAGGTCTTGCAGCGAGGTGCAAAGTGCCAGAGTGGCCATCACTTCGGAGGCGGCGGTGATATCGAAGCCAGTTTCACGCGGCACGCCGTCGAGGCGACCGCCGAGGCCGATCACACCGTTGCGCAGCGCACGATCGTTGACGTCGATCACCCGGCGCCATGTGATGTTGTGCATGTCGAGCGCGAGGTCGTTGCCGTGGAAGAGGTGGGCGTCGAGCGCAGCCGAGCACATGTTGTGTGCGGCCGTGACGGCGTGCATATCACCCGTGAGGTGCAGGTTGAGCAGCTCCATTGGAACGACCTGGCTGTAGCCGCCGCCAGCAGCGCCGCCTTTGATGCCGAACGTCGGGCCCATCGACGGTTGGCGAATGGCGATGACGCCGCGCTTGCCGATGTGGCTGAACCCCATACCCAGACCAACTGTTGTGGTGGTTTTGCCCTCACCGAGGGGCGTCGGTGTGATCGCGGAGACCACGACGTACTTCGCCTTCGGTCGGTCTTGCATCTTCGCGATGGCTTCGAGCTGGATTTTTGCGGCGCCGGAACCGTAGGGCTCGAGGTGCTCGAGGGGGATGCCGGATTCGGCGGCGACCTCGGTGAGCGGTTTGAGAGTCGCCCTGCTGGCGATGTCGAGGTCAGAGGGGAAACTCATGTTGTGTCCATTCTGCACCGACCTGGGTGGATGCGAGTCGCCGCCCGGATCGAAGTCCGCGCAGTCTTTCGATTGATCTGGCCACCACTGACTGCGGTCACTCCACAGAGCAACAAAATTCCGCATGGTGGAACGGTTCCACGATACAGAATAATTGAGGG
>JBLIKS010000045.1:0-13515 GCA_047635555.1 Candidatus Azotimanducaceae bacterium | reverse complement strand
CCCAGTCGCGGTAGTCGATGGCGCTGCCAGACTGAGCGGCTTCGGATGCGAGATATGGCGGCAGGATGCTGAGCGCGCCGATCAAGGCCGAACGGTCGGCGGTCCAGAACAAGTTGCAGTCGAAGTTGATCCCCATCCACTTGTGCGGATTGGTGGTGTACGAGTCAGCCAAATCAAGGCCACCATTGACCCAGCGATGCTCGGGAGCAAGCGCGGCGATTCCAGACATCGCAGCGTCGACGTGTAGCCAGATGTTGTGCCGCTGCGCGATCTCAGCGATCGCCGGTGTCGGGTCGAACGCCATCGAGGAGGTCGTGCCGTGCGAGGTGACGACGAAGAACGGTGTGAGCCCAGCCGCGAGGTCGGCAGCCACCAAGTCGGCAAATGCATCGGGCCGCATGGCGAACTCGTCATCGGTCGGCACGCAGCGCACGCGGTCGGTGCCGATACCGGCGATGCGGAATCCCTTCTCGATACTCGAATGCGCCTGGGCGGTGCAGTATCCGACGAGGTGTGTGGTGTCGCCGGTGGCGTTCACTTCGCCACGGGTGGCCCTCCAGCGGGCGGCCAGCATGGCAATCAGCGTCGACTCGCTGGCGGTGCCCTGAATTGCTCCGCCGCCACGTTCGCTGGTGGATCGGAATCGGTCAGGAAGCCCGAGTAGCTCGTGCATCCAGTCGAGCATCAGCGTCTCGAGTTCGGTTGCCGCCGGTGACGTGGCCCAGGCCATCACGTTGATGCCGAGCCCGGCCGACATCAGTTCGCCGAGTATCGACGGATAGGTGATGTTCGACGGGAACCATGCGAAGAAGTCGGGGTGCTGCCACTGGGTCAGTCCCGGCACGATGATTTGCTCGAGGTCGGCCATCACAGCGTCGAACGATTCGGGCTCGGTGGGCGGATGCTCGGGCAACTGCGCCCGAATATCACCAGGCTTGGTCTCTGGGAAAACGCGCTGCTCAGCCACACCGTGTTCGAGGAACTCGGCGATCCAATCGACCATGTCGTGGCCGTGCTTACGGAACTCTTCCGGCGTCATTGCTGCAGAGTAGGACTCCGCCTCGATTCCGGCTGCCTTGGGGCGACCTGACGGATGGCACACGTCGTTCTAAGGTCCGCCTTACGGATGAGGAGCGGGGGACCTGGGGCGGACGCTTACCAGGTGGCACCCAGACAAGATGCAGGCCATGCCCGACACCCCTGTTGTCACCGACTCTTCGCCAACAGCCACCCGAACAACTCGGCGCATCGACAGCCTCGATGTGATCCGCGGCGTCGCAGCGCTCGGCATCCTGCTGATGAACGCCGTGTCGTTCGCGCTCCCTGATGCCGCCTACATGAACCTCGAGCAGGCCGGAAACAAGACTCTGCTCGATACGGCGATCGGCGTTGCCGGACGAATCTTGGTCGACCAAAAGATGATGGCGCTTTTTTCGCTGTTGTTCGGTGTGGGCATCGTGATCTTCGCTGACCGAGCCGCAGCGAAGGGCCGTCGATCGATCTGGTTGAGTCTGTGGCGAAACATGCTCTTGTTCATTGTCGGTCTCGCCCACACGATCTTGTGGGAGGGCGACGTCCTGACGGTGTACGCCTTGTGTGCTCCGTTGGTTCTTCTGCTTCACAAGTTGCCTGCGGCATGGCTGTTTGGCATCGGGCTCGCGACGGCAAATGCGTCTGCCGCTCTGTCGCTCCTGGTCAACTCGTCGATCGAGGACGCAGATCTCGGCGGGGTGTGGTTCAGCGGAGGTGAGCCGTCGGATGGCGTCGCTGGCCTGTTCCTCCTTGACGGATTCGGCCGGGCCCTCGGATTGATGCTGATCGGGGTCGGCCTGTTCCGGCTCGGTTTTGTGCAGGGAAATACGAGTCAGACGGTCTACCGCCGCACTGCTGTGTGGGGCTTCGGGATCGGCGTGCCACTGTCGGCAGCTGGCTTGTTGATGAACACATCCACCGATTGGGCTGGGTCGTCGGCCTTCTCTGGCCATGCGATCTCGACATTCGGAACGGTTCCGATGGCGCTCGGCTACCTGTCGCTCATCGTCTTGTGGGCTGGCCGGAATTCGGGAGGGCTTCATGCGCGGTTCCAGGCAGTTGGCCGGATGGCGCTGACGAACTACCTCACTCAAACGATCATCGGTGTTGCTGTTCTCACAACCGCCCTCGACAGCATCGACGTCTCACGAACACTCGTACTGGGGTTCGTCGTTGCGGTTTGGGCGTTGCAGCTCACGTGGTCTCCGTGGTGGCTTGCCCGGTTCCACTTCGGGCCGTTTGAGTGGGCCTGGCGCTGCGCCACCTACCGGTCGATGCAGCCGTTGCGCCGATGACGTCAGGCGTCGCATCCGGCTGATGACATCAGCTGTTGCGTTTGCGGGCGCTGCGGACGACGTTGCCGAACACGATTGTGAGTCCGCCGAGGACCGCAAGCAGGATGAGCCCCTGCCGCCAACCGCCGCGTGCTTCGCTGCCGCAACCCGGCCGCTCGAGCACACCGATGCACGACGTGAGGTCGCGATCCTCAGGGAAGAAATCGTTCGCAGTGGTCGGCGGCCGCGGCGTATCGACGTCGACGGGAGCGTCGGTCGATACCGGCAGCGTCTCAGACGGTGTTGCCACGTCGACGGGCGCTTCGATTGCGTGTGCTGTTGTCGGTGCAGACGCGAACATGATGAGCATCGCGATGAGCGCGCACACCGTTCGACTGAACTTCTCGTTCAGGCCTGGGCGGCTGGGTGGTGCCACTGCTCTACGATTCACGCTCTTGAGTCAATCGCAGCAGACCCCCCGTGCCACCGTCCTGGTCGTCGACTTCGGCGCTCAATACGCCCAGCTGATCGCACGACGGGTTCGTGAGCTCCACGTGTTCTCCGAGATCGTCGGCCACCGGCTCAGCGCAGCCGAGATGGCGGCGAAGAATCCGGCCGCCATCATCCTGTCTGGTGGGCCGAAGAGCGTGCACGTCGAGGGTGCCCCCTCGCTCGATCCGGCCGTGTACGACCTCGGTGTCCCGATCTTTGGCATCTGCTACGGCGCGCAATTAATCGCACAGCAACTCGGAGGCACCGTCGGTCGCGGGACGCGCGGCGAGTACGGCCGAGCCGAGTTGCAGCGTCTCGGCGATTCACTCATTCTTCCCGACGAGGCGCCAGCCCGCCACGAATGCTGGATGAGTCATTTCGACGGCATCACTGAAGCTCCGGACGGCTTCACCGTGACGGCGTCGTCGCCCGGTGCACCGGTGGCAGTGTTGGAAAACGACGAGCGCAAAATCTACGGCGTCCAGTTTCACCCCGAGGTGAAGCACTCGCCGTATGGCCTCGCAGCGATGCAGCGTTTCCTCCATGAGCGCGCCGGTATTGCGCCCGAGTGGAAGATGTCGTCGGTCGTAGAGGAGCAAGTGGCGCTGATCCGCGAACGCGTCGGCGACGCTCGCGTGATCTGTGGTTTGTCCGGTGGAGTCGACTCCTCGGTGGCTGCAGCGCTCGTGCATAAGGCGGTCGGTTCGCAGCTGACCTGCGTGTACGTCGACACTGGTCTGATGCGCAAGAACGAAAGCGCTCAGGTTGTGGAGACCTTCCGTCGCCACCTCGGCATCGAGCTGATCCATGCTGACGAAGGCCCGTCGTTCTTCGAGGCGTTGGCTGGGTTGACCGAGCCCGAATCAAAGCGTAAGGCCATCGGCGAGCGGTTCATCCGGGTGTTTGAGAAGCACACCGGTGGCATCACCGAAGCAAAGTTCCTCGTCCAGGGGACGCTGTATCCCGACCTCATCGAGTCGGGTGGTGCCGACGGAACAGCTGCGGTTATCAAGAGCCACCACAACGTCGGTGGCCTTCCCGACGACATGGAGCTCGAACTGATTGAGCCACTCCGCGACCTTTTCAAAGACGAAGTCCGTGCGCTTGGCACCGAACTCGGTCTGCCCGACGAGATGGTCTGGCGCCAGCCGTTCCCCGGTCCGGGCCTCGGCGTCCGGATCATCGGTGAGGTCACGCCAGAGCGCGTAGCGCTGCTTCAGGAAGCCGACGCAATTGTTCGTGAAGAACTGAAAGCTGCGGGCCTCGAGCGCGAGATCTGGCAGAGCTACGCAGCGCTCCTCGCCGACGTCCGCTCGGTTGGGGTGATGGGCGACGAACGCACCTACGGCAACCCGATCGTCATCCGGGCAGTGACGAGCGAAGATGCAATGACCGCTGACTGGGCACGTATCCCGTACGAGACGCTCGAAGTGATGAGTCAGCGCATCATCAACGAAGTCGACGGGGTCAATCGCGTCGTCTATGACATCACGAGCAAGCCCCCCGGGACCATTGAATGGGAGTGAGAAGCTGCTCCGCCGCTTCGAATTCCTGCGTCGCTCGTGCGTCGACTGCGTTACCGATCCCTCTTTCTTCGGACTGACGTCCGAACTTGCTGGCGCTCGACCGAGCGCACTGTGTGAACTTTCGTTCCGTTTTCGCAACATGATCGTCATATTCGCTAGGGTTCAGATTGTTCTTATGAAGCAACTACTCCGAGTTCTTCCCATTGCCGTGGCTACGGCCTTGCTGGTGCCGGCCTTCACGCCGACCGTTTCCTACGCCAGCCCGGTCGATGCGCAGCGTGGAAGAGTCGAAGACATCGTTGACGAGCTCGAACGTCTCGAAGAAAACGCCCGCCGGATCGGTGAGGAATACGTGCTTGCCGTCAACACAAAAGCTGCGCTCGACAGCGAGATTGTGGAATCCGAAGCTCGCGTGGCTGCCAAAGAAGCCGAAATCGGTGAGTTGCGTGGAGACCTGGGGGAGATGGCAATCCGCTCGTTCGTCGGTGCCGGGTCCACTCCACTTGGGCCGCTGTTCGAAGACACCTCCGATCTCAATGCGATCATGCAGCGCGACGAACTCGCTCGTGTCGCTCTCAGCGCCGGCACCGTCACGACCGACGAGCTGGACGCAATTGTTGCCGACCTTGAAGAGGAGCGCTCCGATCTCGGCCGCAAGCGCACACAGGCCGAGCAACTCACCAAGGATCTCACAGACTCTCAAGCTCGCACCGACAAGCTCACTGCGGAATACACCCAGGCCCGGGCCGACGCCGAAGCTAAGCTCGGCCAGGTCATCCAAGAAGAAGAAGCTCGGCGCGCTGCTGAAGCTGCTGCCCGTGTTCGCGCCGAATACGAAGCGCAAGTCGCTGCAGCGAACGCAGCCGCTGCTACAGGAGCGAATAACAATAACTCTGGCGGGTCTTCGACGCCTGCTTCGACGCCTGCTTCGAATGGTGGCAACTCGGCCCCGGCCCCGGCCAACAGCGGTGGCAATGGCGGGGGTAACAGCAACTCGGGCGGAGGCTCGACGCCAACCGTCACGCCAGCGCCGACGGTCACGGCTCCTCCTGCGGTTTCATCACGTGCGGGCGCGGCCGTGAATGCGGCGCTCAGCCAGCAAGGTGTCCCGTACCGCTACGCCACCTCGAACCCCGGGGTGTCCTTCGATTGCTCCGGGCTCACCAAGTACGCCTGGGCCCAGGCTGGCGTTTACCTGCCGCACCAGTCACGTGCGCAGTACGCGTCGATCCCGCATGTCAGCAAGGGTGCTGCGCAGCCGGGCGACCTAATTTTCTTTTACAGCCCGATCAGCCACGTCAGCGTGTACCTCGGCAACGGCCAACAGGTCCACGCTCCGAACACGGGCACCGTCGTGAACATCGCTTCGGTGAACTGGAACAAGGTCGTCGGCGTCGGCCGTCCCGGCTGAGCGACGCCACGTCGCCCAAGCCCTGCATCATCCCGCAACTCTCATCGGTGAAGATCAACTCGTCCGTGCTTTCTTGGCCTCGAACGACCTGAGCGGCGCTCTCACCCGTATCGCCCTCACGTTTCTCGTTGTTCGTGTGAGCTCAAGCTTCGTCGGTTGTTGTTATCGCTCACGAGAGACCTGGCTGCCGGTTGCAGCGCATGCGGAGTCGGCCGGTACGTTCAGGTGGTGACCGAGATCGCTGGAATCAATGTGCCCCGAGTGACCGATTGGCTCGTGGCCAATATTGCGGGTTCTGAGGCCCCCTTTCTGTTCGACAGCATCGTGGGTGGCCGGTCGAACCTGACCTTCACCGTTACCGATGCCAACGATCACAAGTACGTACTGCGCCGCCCACCGACCGGCTCCGTGCTCGCCACGGCGCACGACATGGAGCGTGAGCACCGCATCATCTCGGCAATCGGCCAGACCAATGTGCCGGTGCCTGAAACGTTGGGCGTCTGTCGCGACGTCGAAGTGACCGGTGCGCCGTTCTATGTCATGAGCCATGTCGCTGGCGTCGTGCTCGACTCACAGGAACGGGCAGAGGAGCACACCACCCCTGAGCAGCGGCGCGTTGCGAGTGAGCATCTGATTGATGTGCTCGCCGACCTCCACTCGGTCGACATCGATGCCATCGGGCTCGGCGACCTTGCGCGCCGCGAGGGCTACGTCGAACGCCAGGTCAAACGGTGGACCACGCAGTGGGAGAAGTCCAAGACGCGTGACCTGCCAGCAGTCGACGAAGTCGCACGTCGCCTCGCCGCGTACCTGCCAACTCAGGTCGGGGTCTCGATCGCTCACGGCGACTACCGGTTCGGCAACGTGCTCATCGACGGCGACCGAGTGACTGGCGTGCTCGACTGGGAACTGTGCACACTCGGCGATCCGCTCGCTGATGTCGGCTATCTCGGCGTGTACTGGACCGACCCGGGCACCGACGAAGGCCGACACAACGACCCGTCAGGCCTCGACGGGTTCCCCACCTACGCAGCCATGCTCGAGCGTTATGCCAACCGCACTGGCCGCGACCTGAGCAACATCAACTACTACCGAGCGTTTTCCTCATGGCGCCTCGCAGTAATCTCCGAAGGCGTCTTCGCCCGGTATTCACAGGGGGCGATGGGCGACCAAGATGTCGATCAGGAAACACTCGACAACTTCCGCGAAGGCCCAGAACTCCTGTCGGCTGCGGCACTCGAACTCCTCGACAAGAACTGAGCACACAATGACCGAAGCAACTCCCACCCTTCCTGCCGACGTCAAGCCGATTCGTTCGGGCGTGCTGGCCGGCTGGACGCCTGGCGAGTTCAGCGCCGCTGAGATGAGCTTCCCCACGTACCGGCGAGGCAGCGGCCCAGCGGTGCTGGTGATCCATGAGATACCGGGAATCACCCCGGCGGTTGCGCAGTTCGCGAACGACGTCGTCGAGCGCGGATTGACTGTGGTGATGCCGTCGCTCGTCGGCACGCCAGAGAAGCCGCCGTCACAGATCTACCTGGCGAATTCGATGATGAAAATCTGCATCGCCAAAGAGTTCACAACAATGGCGATGAACAAGACATCACCGGTCATCTCCTGGCTCCGGGCACTCGCTCGCAACGTCCACAACGAGGTCGGTGGGCCGGGGGTGGGTGCCGTTGGCATGTGCTTCTCGGGCGGCTTCGCACTCGGGATGATGGTCGACGACATCATGCTCGCGCCGGTGCTTGCGCAACCCTCGATGCCGTTCGCTGTGGGCAAGAAGGAGCGGGGCGCAAACCTCAACCTGTCGCCTGACGACGAGGCTGCGATCATTCAGCGAGCGCAAGACGGCTGTCAGGTACTCGGTCTCCGTTTCGCCGGCGACAAGCTGGTCGGGGACCGATTCGCGACGCTCCGGAACAAGCTTGGCGACGCGTTCATTGCGGTCGAACTGCCGAGTACGGCCAAGAGTGATCATTCAACGCTCACCGAACAACGCGACGAGGCGAGTGTCCAGCGAGTCCTCGACTTCTTCGCCGAAAAGCTACTCTGAGACAGAGTTGCGAAAGGGGCCTGACCCCATCCGCAACTCTGTGCGCAACTAGGCGCCTTCGGCGATCTGCTTGGCGGCCTTGTAGTTGGCCTTGCCGTTGGGTGCACGGGGGATCTGGTCGACAAACACGACCGTCTTCGGTGCTTTGAAGCCGGCGAGGTCGCGTTTGACCGATGCAATGATGGTGGCGGCCTCAACGGATGCGCTTTGGATGAGTGACACAACGGCGGTCACGGCGTTGCCGAACTTCTCATCGGGGATGCCGACGACGAGGCAGTCGAGAACGCCCTCGACACGCTTCACTGCTTCTTCGACCTCTTCGGGGAAGACCTTCTCGCCGCCGGTGTTGATCACCTGGCTGCCCCGTCCGAGCAGTACGAGCGTGCCGTCGGCCTCGACCGTGGCAAAGTCGCCGGGGAACGAATAGCGCTCGCCGTTGATCATGCGGAACGTCCGAGCCGATTTGTCGGCGTCCTTGAAATAGCCGAGTGGCACGTTGCCGCCTGCAGCGACCATGCCGACCTCGCCGGAGCCTGGCACAACCTCTTCATCGTGCTCATTAAAGACCTTGGCGAGTGGGCCCTTCGTGAACTTGGCCGTCTCGGTTGGCAAGCCCTTGGCGGTGATCTGGGTGCCCATCGACCCTTCGGTTGACCCCATCGCATCCATCAGCACGACCTGCTCGATGCGATCAATGAGGTCCTCCTTGACCTCGGTGGTCCACATCACGCCCGACGAGTTGATCATCCTGATCGATGACATGTCGTACGCCGATCCGTCGGGCTTGCCTTCGTCGAGCGCCTTGATGAGGGGCTTGGCAAAACTGTCACCAACGATGGTGAGTCCGTTCACGCCGTGACGCTCGACGGTCTCGAGCACTTCATGCGCCTGCAAACTCCGTGCGGTGAGGTTGACGATGTGTGCCCCGCCGAGCATTGGAATGAACCACCCGAGCCAACAGCCAGTGCCGTGCATGACGGGGGCACAGGGGACCGATGTGTACTGCCCGCCCGCATCGGTGAGTTGTTTGACCATGGGGGCCATCTGGTCAGCGGATTCCGGCAATTCCATCCCGAGGAGCGGATAGGCCGCCGTGGCGAGGCTCCCTGTCGAACCCCCGACCGTGTACATGACGCCCTTTGGCATGCCGGTAGTCCCGCCGGTGTAGAGCATGTAGAGGTCGTCCTCGCGGCGCTCGATCCGTTCCATTGGCTCGTTGGCTGCGATGACATCGTCGTAGGCCTGTGCGCCTGGAACGCCAACCCACTCCTCTCCCTCGAGCAGATCGTCCACGACGATCAGCAGTTTGAGGTTTGGCAGCCGATCCACGACTTGGGCAACGCGGTCAGCGAGGGAGGCATGGAAGACGATTGCTTCGGAGTCGGAGTTGTCGAGGAGATACCAGAGTTCTTCGTCGAGGTACCGATAGTTGACGTTGATGGCCACCCCGCGCATCTTGAAGATGCCGAAATGCGACTCCATGTACTCGTTGGAGTTGTAGAGGTACAGCCCTATCTTCGAGTCGGGGCCAAGCCCAGCAGCGGTGAACGCCTGTGCCATTCGTGCGCCTCGGTCGTCATACTCAGCCCACGTCCGAGTCGTGTCACCGGTCGTGATGGCGGGGGCGTCGGGAATGACGTCAGCGATCGATTCCCAGACGGTGGCGAAGTGCATCTCCATGTTGGGACCTTAGACCGCGGCAGTGTGCCGATCGTCACTCGTCGCGATCACACTTGGGTCTGACCTGGAGCCTGTCAATGGGTGTGACACTGACGCCGAGCCATTGTCTCCGATCAGATGTGCGCCGGGTTCCGAAAGTCAGATGGTGAGGCGGTTGGCGCGCAGCTCGTGGTAGATCGCAACGGCTTCGTCGGCGATCGGTGCGAGGTGCGGCGGCATCGACGCGGGTGGATCGGTCGGCGGCGGTCCAAATGAGGTGGAGGCTTCGACTGCTGAGTACCAGTAACGAGCCCAGACTCCGTCGCTGGTTCGTGGTCCCGATGGCCAGGTGAGCATTGCTGGGTCGAAGGGCACGTCGAGCCGACGGCAGAGCTCGCGCTGGTAACGCGCCGGGTCGGTAAGGAAGTCGTCGGAGTCGACAATCAGCTCACAATGCTCCGCGAGCTCGATCTGCTGGGGCACGCCAATGTCGTCGAGCGTGACCGACTCACGCACCTTCGTGTAGCTCGACAGCACGCGCCGCGGATCACGAAGGAGCAGCACGTTACGCAAGCCACCGATCCACGACCGGTCGGTGTCAGGAAGTAGATGGTGCGCCATGTGTTTTTGATAGCTGACGGCGATGCCGTCTGGGAGGGGCGCGAGGCACGCTGTAATCGCATCGTCAAAAGCGGCCGGGCCGGCCTCGACGATCTCGTCGAGGCCCGGATGGTCGAGCCGGGTCGTGGCGAGATACGCGGCATACAGTGGCTCGTCCATCACTGCTGTATCGCTGCGGTTCTCCCAGCTGCGCATCATTGCTGTCGACAGATTGCGTGGCCCTGACCACATGGCAATTCGGGTCACAAGTTGTCCAGCATCTCGACGTACCACTTCTGCAGCTGCTCGACCATTGGGCCCCGTTCGCCGGTGCCAATCGTCCGCCCATCGATTTCTGTGACCGGGGCAATGCCTGCGAATGTGCCCGTGACGAACGCCTCGGTGGCGCCATAACACTCGGTCACGCTGAAGTTCTTCTCACGCCAGATCACGTCGTTCTGCCCGCACAGCCGCAACACGTTGCGCCGCGTAATGCCTGGCATGCAGTAATCGCCGGTCGACGTCCATACCTCGGCAGGGCCATCCGGCCCATCGGGATGACGCACGATGAAAAAGTGCGTCGAGTTGCACGTGGCAACGAAGCCTTGCGGGTCGAGCATCAAGGCTTCGTCGGCTCCGGCCTTCGTTGCCTGGATGCACGCCGAAATACAATTGAGCTTCGAGTGTGAGTTCCACTTCGGGTCCTGCACGTCGGGACGACCGCGCCGAGTGGAGACGGTGTACAGCCGCACGCCCTGGGTCAGCGTCTCCGGACGAGCGGTCTTGTACTCGGCGATGATGACAATGGTGGCAGGCGTGATCGTGAAGCGCGGGTCCTGGTACGGCGTCGACTTCATACCGCGGGTGACCATCAAGCGGATGTGCACGCCGTCGGCATCACCCATGTCGTTCGCATCGAGTGTCGCCTGGATCATCGCAGTCAGCTCGGCAGGGGAGCGACCGATGTCCATGTCGATGCCCATGGCACCCTCGTACAGGCGCCGCAGGTGATCACCGAGAAATGCGAGCTTCCCACCATGCACACGGATGCCTTCCCACACGCCGTCGCCGAGCATGAAGCCACTGTCAAACACCGAGACCATTGCCTTTTCGCGCGGCAACAGGTCGTCGTTGATGCCAATGATGATGTCGACGTTGCGTGGATCGATGTCGTAGTCGTGAGTGCCGTGGGCCATTCCGTCATCCTCGCAGCTGGCGTGATGTCTGGTTCTGCCCGTGGGAAAGCGAACGTTGTTGCCGGAACGGATCGGGGCAGAGAATGGCGTCAGGGGGCGTAGGTCTGGATCGACTGCGTTGGGTCGTGAGCAAGCAGTTGGGGGGCCCGGGCAGTGACTCGGGCCCTCAACTCGGCGGCGTCAACCGTGAGGAGTTCGCGGTCGACCATGAGGGGGATTCCGTCGACGATGGTGGTCTGGACGTCGCTTGCTCGCGCGGAGTAAACGAGCGCGGCGAGCGGGTCGTGGAGCGGCTGACAATGGAGCCCGGTCAGATCGACAAGGATGATGTCGGCGGGTGCTCCGACCGCAAGCCGCCCGGCTGAACTTCCAATCGCACGCGCCGACTCAGGCCCGGCCATCGCGAGTGCCTGACCGACGTTGAGCCGCGTGGCATCGCGATGGATGAACTTCTGAGCAAGCGCCGTCAGCCGCATGTTTTCGAACAGGTCGACGCTGTTGCACGATGCCGGGCCATCTGTTCCCAGGCCGACGGCGATGCCTGCCGAACGCAGCTCATCGATTGGCGTCAGCGGGTTCGTGGCGAGCTTCATGTAGGTCTTGGGGCAGTGCGCCACGCCGATGCGATCAGCGAAAGGCGCGAGTAGCGCAAGGTCGTCAGGGACGATGCCGCAGCCGTGCGCGATGAGTACGCCGGCATCGAGCACGCCGGTGTTGGCGAGCACTTGGATCGGTGTGATGCCGCGTGCCGCGAGGCTCGACTCGGTCTGCTCGATCGTTTCGGCGGCGTGGAGGTGGACGCGAACCCCCAGTGTGCGGGCAGCGTCAGCTGCGCAAGAGAGATCGGTGTCGTCGCAGGTGTAGGTGGAGTGTGGCGCCAGCGAGGTGGTGATTCGGCCACCGGCGGCACCGTTCCAGTCGGCAGCGAATGACGTCGAGGTTTCTCGCCCGGCTGGGCCCTGGCTTGAGAAGAACGTCATACCGAGGTTTGCTCGAAGCCCCGAGTTGATGACGGCTGCAGCGGCGCGGTCGGCGTGGAAGTAGTGGTCGGCAAAGCTCGTGACGCCTGCCTGAATCATCTCCGCGCAGGCCAGCTCGGTGCCGAGTTGGACGTCGTCAGCCGTGACATTGACCTCGATTGGCCAAATGTGGTCGTTGAACCACGACTCCACCGCTACGTCCTCGACGGCGCCACGCAGCAGCGTCATTGCGGCGTGTGTGTGTGAGTTGATGAACCCGGGCATCGCCATCAGTCCTGCGGCGTCGACGTCTCCCGTCAGCGACTGAGCAGATGTCGGCCCGATGGCCGTGATCAAACCAGCGACAACATGGATGTCTTGACCGCTGACGACCACGCCGTCGATCAGAGCGTCGCAGTTGCGGATAACGAGCGAACCTGCAGCGTTCAACGCGGCCCGCCGTTGATGTCGATGAGTGCGCCGGTCGTATAGCTCGATGCGTCACTTGCGAGGTACAGGGCGGCGCCGACGATTTCGCTCGGCTTTCCACCGCGCTCCAACGCATACGCCTCAGCGGCACGTTCGTTGAATGCATCGAGGTCCCAGGCTTTGGAGATGTCGGTGAGGAACGGCCCGGGCACGATGCAGTTGACACGGACCTTCGGGCCAAGCGTGCGCGACAGTCCGTAGGTCAAGTTGTTGATTCCGGCCTTCGCTGCGCCGTACACCAACTCGTTTGGGCTTGGACGTTGCGACGCGATCGACGAGACGAAGATGATCGACCCACCCGCGTCGGTGGCAGCCATCCGCGTGCCGACGAGCGCCGAGAGCCGGAACGGACCCTTGAGATTGACATCGAGCACCTTGTCGTACAGCTCTTCGGTGATCGTGTCGACCGACTTGTAGAGCGGTGACATGCCGGCGTTGTTGACGAGCACATCAACCTTGCCGAACTGTTCGTAAGTCACCTCGGCCAGTCGGTTGCTGTCGTCCCAGCTGCCGGCGTGGTACGCGACTGCCAGCGCGTTGCGGCCGGTTGTTCGTTCGACGTCCCTTGCCAGTTGCTCGCAGCTGTCGAGCTTGCGGCTCGCAATCACCACGTCAGCGCCGCGCTTGGCGAAGGCCATCACCATCTCTTTGCCCAGCCCTCGAGACCCGCCTGTGACGATGGCAACGCGCCCCGTCATGTCGAAGAGGTCGGCCGGCTCAGATGTCTCATCACTCATACGCCGGAGCTTGTCATGCGTTGGCTTGTCACGCCGAGGTCTGACTGGTTTCAGAGGGTCGGTCTGACGACGGCGAGCAGCGCC